>NZ_JBHSQV010000073.1:0-1273 GCF_042658665.1 Marinicrinis lubricantis | reverse complement strand
AGTGACCAAACCCAAAAACTCCGAGAGGAAGTGAAGTCACTTGTATATTCTCCAAGAAAGTCTATTTTCCTTTGATGAGCTTCAAAAACTTGAATCCAAGGAACGATTGCCTATCTTTTTCAGTGCCCTAGACTTACGACCCTATGCCAAGGAATTGAGAAGTCGTTCACCCCGAGGCGCCGACGGTCACTGCAGGCAAGGGATTCTTCGTGCGCTGCTTGCTGCACCGCTGGAGAATATCGATACATTCACGGGTCTACATCGTCGTTTAGATGTCGACCTTCGCTTTCGTTATCAATGTGGACTTCGACTGGATCGTGAATCCCCTTCTATCGCGACATTAAGCCGCGTGTTCGCTGAATTAACCAGCAAGGGGTTGGCTAAGCGCCTGTTTGAAGATCTCGTCGCACAATGCAAGAAGGAAGGAATCATTGACGGCGGTCATGTTGCGATCGATAGTGCAGCCATTCATGCCTATGAGGTGAAGCAGCCGAAACGGAAAAGCGAGCTGACGGGCAATGCCAACTGGGGCGCGAAGTTCGACTCGTTTGGCAACAAGGTCAAGTGGTTTGGCTACAAGCTTCATCTTGCCGTTGACACCGCAAGCGAGCTGCCGATGGCGCTCTCCGTTACACCGGCTCATGTCAACGACGGCGATATGGCTCCGTCGCTCATGGGACAAGTGGCTGCGGGAACGAAAGTGAAGTTCTTTATTCTTGATGCTGGTTATGACCAACTGAAAAACTACGAAGCAGCGCGGAACGTAAAGGCTCAGGCGATTATTCCGATGAACCTTCGCAACGAAAAGGAACCGCCTGCGGGCATGACATCCAGTGGTACACCTTGCTGTTCGATGGGGTTCCCTATGACCTATTGGGGAGCCGATGGTGATCACCTGAAATTCCGCTGTCCCCATGCCACAGGCAAGATTGAATGTCCGCTGGGTATGGCAGCCTGTTCATCCTCCAACTATGGAATGGTCGTCAAAGTCGATACGAAAAGCGATTTAAGGCGCTACTCGAGTCCACACCGGGACACGAAACGCTGGAAGGAGCTTTATAACGAAAGAACAAGCGTGGAGCGATGTAACTCCCGATTAAAAACATATCTGACCGCAGACGTCATGCACGTCTGGGGCATTCAGAAGGTTACGACTCACCAATACCTAAACGCCGTTGTGTTGCTCGCTTCTGCGCTAGCAATGGCTCGTCAGTCTAAGAAAGCCGTCGCTTAAATTTTTGATTCACCAGAAATTCTGCAGGTCTGCCCATTT
>NZ_JBHSQV010000072.1:0-1232 GCF_042658665.1 Marinicrinis lubricantis | reverse complement strand
TGTAAGGCTTTAAACGTAGGATTATGAGCGACGAGTGGTCGAATGGCTAGATACAAGGCTCTACGTAATCGACTTCGTCCGCGTTTTGAAATCCTTGTTTGCCCTTTGAACTTACCTGAGCTATGCTCTCGTAAGGAGAGCCCTGCTAGGTTAACCAGTTGTTGAGGATGACTATAGTTCCTGAGGTCACCCACTTCAGCAAAGAATAGCGCTACTGTGGTTGACCCTAGACCAGGAATCGCTATCATTTCCTTGGCACCTGGTATCGTTTCTACAAGGGCTTCTAGCTCTTCATCCAATTGCTCTACTTGCTCCTTGTACAGCTCGTATTGATCGAGTAAGCATTCTAATTCTCGTTTGGCAAACTGTAATCCAACCTGGATTCCAATACTCTTTTTCGCTGTTTCCACCAGCTTTGTAGCACGCTTGATACCTACACCACGTTGGACAAAAGGTTTCCACTTCGCTAGAACACCTTCCGGTGTCATCTGCTTAATCTGTGAAGGGAATGGGAACATGCGCAATGTGCACAGGGCTGCTTTTCCCTCCCAGTCTCCAAACACATCGAAGAACTCTGGAAAGTAACGTTGAATGCAATTTTGGATGCGTCCCTCAATGATCATGAGCTGTTTAGTGAGCTGGTCTCTTAATTTAGCGCCTTCTCTTAGGTCAGCATAGATGCCTTCCAAGAGATTTGGTACGGAGTACCGCCCATCCTTGATCAGCTGTGCAATCACTTTAGCATCCTTGGTATCGTTCTTTGTTGGAGAGTTATCATCAAGCTCTTTGCTCTTCTTGACATGCATAGGATTCACCAATACAAAGTCATATCCTTTTGCAGTGAGATAATAAGCGAGATTCAACCAGTAATGCCCTGTTGGCTCAACTCCGAAGATGATGTGATTTTTTCCATTTGCTTTTGCGTGATGTCGTATCCATTCCAATAACTTTTCAAATCCATGTATTCGATTTTCAAAGACCAGACGTTTGCCAAACTCAATGCCGCGATCATCCTGGGCACGTGCCACATGTTTGTCTTTAGCAACGTCAATTCCCACAACTAAAGTTGATGGTGTGATTTGCGAGATTTTGTTATTTTGAGTATAATTCATTTTGAGTCCTCCTTGGGTATTAATTAAGGGTCCTTTTTGCTTCGAAGCTTTGGACACCTCGTATCATACCAAGGGGGCTTTTTTTGTTCAAACCTCAAATTTCTTCATTACAGGAATGCT
>NZ_JBHSQV010000071.1:0-1220 GCF_042658665.1 Marinicrinis lubricantis | reverse complement strand
TGGATTGTCAACAGTAAATCAGACAACTTTTTTAAGGGCTTGTTTGCGATACTGAACAGGCGTCAAATATCCCAGCGTTCCGTGAATTCGATGCTTGTTAAACCAGTTAACGTAATCGTATAATTCCAATTCTAGATGATGTAGATTTTCGAAGCTCATCTGGTTAATGAACTCGGTTTTCATGACTTTATAGGTAGCTTCAGCCACGGCATTGTCATAAGGACAGCCTTTCATGCTGAGCGAGCGACCGATGTTAAACGTCTCCAAGAGCTCATCCATCTTTTCGTTTTTAAACTCACTGCCGCGGTCCGTATGAAACCATTGAATTTGACGCAGATCGCCTTTTACGTTAGCGAAGGCGCGGGAAATGAGGGCTGCATCCTTGTTTGGACCCGCACTATGACCGATCAATTCTCGATTGAACAAGTCGATCAGCACACAAATGTAATACCATTGGTTTTGAACCTTCACATACGTCAGATCGCTCACAACGAAGCGCTTGGCTTCCGTCTGCTCAAACTCGCGTTTTAGTACATTCGCTGTTGCGGCTTCGTTACAAGCCGTTTTATGGGGCTTATACTGCGCGATCGTGTAGGTGGAGACCAGCCCCTGCTCTTTCATGATGCGGCCAATGCGACGTCTGGATACAACGAAGCCTTGTTCCTGGAGTTTGACTTTGATCTTACGCGTACCGTAGGCTTTGCGGTTTTTGTGGAAGATCTCCACAATCGCTTCCGTTAGTTCGTCTTCTTTCGTGGCTTCTTTCGCTTCATAGTAGAACGTACTTTTCGCGATTTGCAGGACGTCGCACAATGCTGATACCGAGTATTGATCACGGTTGTTCCGGATGATCGCTACTTTCGTCCCATGATCAGCGCGGCTTGCTTTAAAATGTCATTCTCCATCTTAAGTCGTTGATTCTCTTTACGCATGGCGATAAGTTCATTCTCTTCGGGCGAGCGATTATCCTTCTCCTTGAAGGAGCCTGTGTTTCTTGCTTGTTTAATCCAGCGGTCTAGAGCGGATGCCGTGAGGTCATATTCCTCCGCAATCGAAGCTCTGGATTTTCCATTCTCATAGAGCTGCACCATTTGTTTTTTGAATTCGCTTGTAAACGTGCGGCGTGGTTGTTTGGACATTGTAGAGATCCGCTCCCTTAGTGTAATAGCTTTATTCTACAAGCCCTTATTTTTTCTGTCCAACTAAGTGTAGCCTATCCA
>NZ_JBHSQV010000070.1:0-1199 GCF_042658665.1 Marinicrinis lubricantis | reverse complement strand
GATCAAACTCTCCAATAAAGTTTGTCTTGCTCATTTCGATGCTAAGCATCATTTGTTCCGAATGGTATTCGGGGTTCCCTTAAGGGAACGTAATAGACTTATTCGCTCGCTGTTCAGTTTTCAAGGAACGATTCATTTCGATATTCCATCAACCGACTCATTTCGCGGTGACAAGAATATATGTTATCAGCTTTCGGCATGATTTGCAACTGTTTCTTTTTTCCAAGTTGCTTTGTTTTTGCTTAACTGTTATATTGCCTCACTGCCTATAAAGTTATACCACGAGATTAGTGTATTTTGCAAGCCGCAAATTGGTTCCAAAATATGTGTGTAAAAAAAGACCTCTGCTATTCGTCTTACAAGAGCAGAGGTCTATTCTCGCCAATACTTCTCATCTTATTCCGAAGGGCTGCTGGTTTCCGTATTCGCAGTCCCTTCATCCGAAGAATCACTTGCGCCGGTCTGCAGCGCTCTTTGCAATGCCTCCTGACCTCGTGTCTCCATCGCCTGCAGTCCATCATCCATTGTTTTCTCCCCAGAGACGATCGCTTCTGTCTCTTCTTGGATAATCATCTGAAACTCAGGGTAAAAATCGTCCGGCAAGTCCTCATAGATTTCATATGGATCCATATCGGAAGGACTCACGTAATAAAAAGCAGCCACGTTTTTGTCACTGCTTTCTTCCATAAATCCTGTGCGCGCGAACAGATGATAAGAAGTCTTGGACAAGATCTTTGCCAGCTCTTCTCCGCTGATAAATTTCACCAACTCCCATGCAGCATCCGGATTTTCCGCTTGTGAATTCAACGAAAACATATCATATACACTGAAATTGCTTGTTGTTTTTAAGTCTTGCGAATTCACGGGCACAGAAGCAATATCCCAGTTAAATTCCCCCGCTTCCGCTTGACTATACGCCGACATATTCTCCAAATTACTTATATAATGATATCCGTTAATGGTTAGTGCCGCTTTACCATCCATAAAAGCATTGGCTTGTGCAAAAGACACATAGTCTATAGCTCCATCTTGCTGCTGAGGCGCTTTATGCAATGCACCGGACTTATATAATTGAGCATTTTGCATAATTCCGTTTTTGAGAAATACGCAACAGAATTCCAGGTCCAGTTGAACCCCTATTTCGACTTAGTTGACTTGAATGGCAAAAAATGGGCAGACCTGCAGAATTTCTGGTGAAT
>NZ_JBHSQV010000069.1:0-1197 GCF_042658665.1 Marinicrinis lubricantis | reverse complement strand
AGTCGCTTCAAAAGCAGGGAAAAAGCTTTCCACTCTGATTCAGTGTCAATTACAGCAATGGATCTCTGCTTTACCCAATTACATCAAGGCTTATCTGCCTATTCCAAGCTGCGAAAGTTGAGTTATTTATTATTGGAGGTTTATCATGAAAAGAACAATTTCAGTAATTCTCACATTGGCTTTACTAATTTGTAGTTTCAACTTTGTTAGTGCTGCCGATAGTTACGATCCTGAGTTTTATGCAGACAACGATGCACTCATAAAATATTGGGTTGATGATGTAGCTGGTACTATGTTAGTTGCAGCAAGCATACGTGTAACGGTAGGTAATAGTACAACACTAGGTTTTTATGATAAATTTAGTGCATCATCATCAGTTTTCATGAATAGTCAAGCATGGCAGGTTTGCGGAGGAGGAAGTTATTCAGTTAACAGAACAATTACCATAGATGATGGTGACTCTACTGTTACATTAGATAGAAAAATCACTGATATAATTTCAGATTCTAACTACACAACACCGGATTGGTGGGAGAAAACACGTGTAAGTGGATATAGTACTAGTAGTCATACAATGTTAGCTAAAGGATATTATTACGTCCCTGCAAACTCATGTTTAAATGTTACAAACGAAGGGGATGTTGAAGGAACATTCCATGGAGCAGGTGCTACTGGTGGAGTTATAACATCACTCCGTGATTCGGAAAATGCAATTGAATCAACTGACTTTCCATTAAACAATATTCCAGAATTTACATTCGTTGATAACGAAAAAGGAAATGAAAAAAACCGTATTTTGAGCGAAACGGAAAAAAGTAAAATTAAAGAGTTATATAGAAACTTAAAAAATAGTAATAATAATAATCAACATTTTATTTCAAGCAATACTGGAAATAATAACTTTAATAAATTTAAAAACAATATGACGTATTTAACAAAAGCAATCGAAATTATCAATGATAATGCTAATAATGATATCTTATCTGATGAGGAATTAGCAGAAATTTATATTACAAAAAAGAATATTCAAGATAAAATATATGATGAAGGCATCACAGTTAAGTCCGTATAATTGGGACTGTCAAATATTTTGTGTAAACTCTATTAATCAATGATATAAGGGGTGACGCGCTCCTCGAAATGAATGGATAGTTGGAGGATGATTTGCCCCCAGCCTTGAATACGCCCCGTCCATTT
>NZ_JBHSQV010000068.1:0-1137 GCF_042658665.1 Marinicrinis lubricantis | reverse complement strand
TGTAACCGTCAAGTACTTTTGAGCAGATTCCGCTAAATAAGTTTCAACACCTATGAATTACCAAATATGGTTTCTCGGTGCTTGAGGCGGAAGCTATCTCCGCTTAGCTTTATCACTTCGCTCTTGTGCAAGATCCGGTCGAGAATAGCTGTCGTGATGGCCGGATCGCCTAGCAGCTCGCCCCAATCCTCTGGGCCCTTGTTCGAGGTTAGAATGATCGATGCTTGGCCATAGAGCTTGTTCACAAATTGAAAGAATAAATTCGACTCACTTTTCTCCATAGCCATAAACATGAGATCATCAATGATCACCAAATCGGAATTTAGGATACGCTTCATCCGGGTCTGCGATGTCCGTGCAATCTCCTGTGTCTTGAGCAGATGGATGAGGTTGTCCATGGCGACAAAGCTTACTCGATGCCCTCGCTCCAATGCTTCCATTCCCAGCCCCACAGAAAGGTGGGTTTTACCGACCCCGGGCGGGCCCAAAAGTATGAGATTGTACGTATGTTCGAGCCAAAGCAACTCCCGCAATTGCTCCATATGGCGCTTGCTGAGGGACTGCTGTTCTTCCAGTCGAAAGTCATCCAACGATTTCATGAAGGGAAACGCAGCCCACTTCATTCGTTTGGCCCGCTGCTTATCCTCCCGCCGCCGCAGCTCGTAACGTAGGAGATGATGCAAGAATTGCCCGTAACTCCATTCCTTAGATTGGGCATCCAATAGGCTCTCTTCGAGGACGTGTGCGGCCTCGGTCATGTTGAGCGTACTCATCCATTGCTTCAGTTCCCCAGTGGATACCGACATGCTTAACCACCTCCCAGGATGCGTTCATAGGTTTGGAAAGCCCGTATTTGGGGTTTGGCTTTCAATTTCGCATCGTCCACTTGGACAAGCATTTTTAACTCACTCTGAGTCGCCGATACAGCCTGGTGGCTTGCTTTTTCCATGTAGTGGTGTACCGCATTGGCGAAGTCAGCAGCACGATACAACTGGTGCTTTACGCAATAGGCCAGCGCTTGGTTAGCCGCCTTCTCAGTAACCTCTGACACGCTCTTTTCAATCGCCTGCAATTGATCTCGCATATACCGCGGCTTCCGCTTGTAAATCTCCTCGAGATAACCTTGAGCTACACTAG
>NZ_JBHSQV010000067.1:0-1127 GCF_042658665.1 Marinicrinis lubricantis | reverse complement strand
TGTTGGAAACTGATCCATGTCGACCCCAATCTCTGCAACGAGCGTTGCAGCGACAATACGATTGACACCTGGAATCGTGTCCAACCGAGTTACTTCTTCTTCGTATGGAATCAAATACTGTTCAATTCGATCTTCCAACTTTTTGAGGGACTCTTCTAGGAAAACAATGTGATCCCAGGAACCCCGGATCATAAAGATTTGATGCTCGGTTACGGTGCCAAATAGGGATTCTGCAACTGCGGTTACATTTTTCTTGATGTTCCCGTGTACACGGTGATCGATATCGTCCGCATCGATGTATCCCTGTTCCACTAGTCGTGTCAATAAGTTTCGACCGGAAACACCAAACACATCGGAAATCACGGCACCCAGCTTCACATTGGAGCATTCTAGATACTTCTGAATGCGGTTCTTTTCTGCTGTAAGGTTGCTGACCCATTTCTTACGCAGACGCACCATATCCCGGAGTTCGCGCAGATCTTGCGAAGGAACAAAACTGCGTTCGATCAGCCCGTGACGCAATAACTTGGCGATCCATTCTGCATCAGAGACATCTGTCTTGCGGCCGGGAACATTCTTGATTCGGTAAGCATTCGCCAAGGTGATGTCGAAATACCCTTCCAAGATGTTGTACACCGGACGCCAATAAATTCCCGTGCTCTCCATAGCAATGTGAGTAATCCCTTTGGATTCCAGCCATGTGAGCATGTCGAATAATTGGCGAGTTGTTGTTCCGAATGTCTTGGTCTCCGACAGCACTTCAGCTTCTGGTTCATCACTTACAAGTGTGCAAACGACGATTGTTTCTTGATGGACATCCATACCTGCGCAATGATTTAACAACGTTTCCATCCATACCAACTCCCTCGAATATTGGCCGCAGTCGGAGGCAATCGATTGATCTGGACATTTTTCTGTCCGTGGTCACCATTCCAGCGGAACAGGCCAACATGGGGTTGTGCACAAATCGAAAGCCTTACAGTTTTTGTTACAGGGTCGAACCACCAAAAAAAGCTGCGTACCTGTTCCGACAGCGGTTATTAGCAGTATTGGAGTTTAGTACTGGAATGAAACATAGCCCCTAGCTTTCATGCCGGGGATGTGGCGTAAAGCCATGATTGTTTTTG
>NZ_JBHSQV010000066.1:0-1116 GCF_042658665.1 Marinicrinis lubricantis | reverse complement strand
ATGAGTCTTACGGTTTGAAGTTTGAATTCCTTGTCGTACTTTTTCGTCATTTCGGACACCTCGATTATGAATGCTTTTATTGTCGCACTCTCGGTTCTCCGTGTCCAATTTAAAGTCTAGCATCAAAATGTCAGACGAAAATTCGCCAATAAGTAGGTTGCTACCATTACCTATTACATTTATTTTTAATTTATTTGTTTTGGCAAAGCGTAATAATTCTTTCACTTCATCTAGGGTATTAGCTGTAGCAAAACACCTTAAATCCGGACCAATATGAATAGTAGTCATTTTTTTTAATGAGGTGTGTATTATTTTAATATTCATAATTATCCCCTGCCATTAGTGAGTTCTTTCGCGAGTCTTGGTAGATCTGTCTGGAATAAATAAGCTCGCTCATAAACGAAACGCAGCTATAAAGTGAAAACCAACGTTGTTTTTAAAACGAAATCGGATATTTTTACTTAATTAGCTCTATCATGAGAAGAGGAGAGGTTATGATGTTATTTCCTATAAATACTGCAACCCGAAGTGTCATCGATTTAAGCGGGATATGGAACTTTAAACTGGACAAGGGTACGGGGTTTCAAGAAGAATGGTTTCGTTCCAAATTAACGGATACCATTCCGATGGCTGTGCCTGCTTCCTATAACGATATTGGTGTGGCGCAAGAAATTCATGATCATGTCGGCTGGGTTTGGTATGAGAAGGAAATCAGCGTTCCTGCGGTTTTAAGAAGCGAACGAATAGTTCTTCGTTTTGGCTCTGCAACCCATTTGGCCAAAGTCTATTTAAACGGCATATTTGTTTTGGAGCATAAAGGCGGATTCTTACCTTTTGAATTGGTAGTAGGCGACCACATTGAAAATGACAAACTGCGGATAACGGTTGCCGTGAACAATATTTTGGATGATTCTACCTTGCCGGTAGGAATTTATCAAGAAGAGGAATATGAAGGGCTTGGAAAAGTAGTTCGAAATGTTCCGAACTTTGGGGACTGTCAAATATTTTGTGTAAACTCTATTAATCAATGATATAAGGGGTGACGCGCTCCTCGAAATGAATGGATAGTTGGAGGATGATTTGCCCCCAGCCTTGAATACGCCCCGTCCATTTCTT
>NZ_JBHSQV010000065.1:0-1083 GCF_042658665.1 Marinicrinis lubricantis | reverse complement strand
CGAAGTCGCTTCAAAAGCAGGGAAAAAGCTTTCCACTCTGATTCAGTGTCAATTACAGCAATGGATCTCTGCTTTACCCAATTACATCAAGGCTTATCTGCCTATTCCAAGCTGCGAAAGTTGAGTTTTTAACTTGTGGGACACTCAGCTTTTCTCTGTCAACCACCGTTTTATGCTATTTAATTTCCATGTCTTTATGATCGTCGTCAAAAAATAATATGACGGGTGTTTTGAAACAAGTTTATGTTTCAAAAAGGTGGTAAGAGACGAAATGGAAATATCATGAAAATGCCGCTTAAATGAATGAAAAGTGGCTTTTTAACATGATTTTTTGTTTGGGGAAAATTTTTTACACTTGGAAATTAGGTGGTACACGAAGCCAGCCTCTTTTTACCATTAACTGTTTCATGGTTAAACCCCAGACCATCTGTAACATTTGATACTTTGCAAACAACGCTCCAACATCCGCCCGAACCGATTCTGTTAATCCCCGAACACCAATTTGGATACCCATTAAAATTGCCCAAGACAATTGATTAGCAATCTCTTCATCCGATAGTTTTGCGTCTTTTGGAGTATTTGAATACTCACTTACAGCTTTCTCAGGAGAAACAATCGGAAGAGGGACGTGTTCATCCTTTAGAAATTCTTCTACTTCTTTCCTCATAGGAGTTAGAACATTATCAATGAGATCCTTAATTTTATCTTTTAATTCGGTATCTTCAACGGTGTTGTAACCGACCTCTGCATTTCTTAACGTTTGTTCAATCCCATTTTTGTAATACCATAGGTGATACGCTTCTCCTACATGCAAGGGGGGTTTCTCATCATCTAAATAAGGTTGAAACACTGATTTTACAATTTCAACGAAATTCAATGAATTGTTCCTCCTTATATTAATCCATCATGATGAACTAACAGACCATTTTTAATTTTCCCATGAATCAAGGAAACATTGGATAGGCTACACTTAGTTGG
The DNA here is from genome assembly GCF_042658665.1 of Marinicrinis lubricantis. Taxonomy (NCBI): domain Bacteria; kingdom Bacillati; phylum Bacillota; class Bacilli; order Caryophanales; family Paenibacillaceae; genus Marinicrinis; species Marinicrinis lubricantis. The sequence continues at coordinate 105 of NZ_JBHSQV010000065.1, read as the reverse complement.
ACAGAAAAAATAAGGGCTTGTAGAATAAAGCTATTACACTAAGGGAGCGGATCTCTACAATGTCCAAACAACCACGCCGCACGTTTACAAGCGAATTCAAAAAAC
>NZ_JBHSQV010000064.1:0-1075 GCF_042658665.1 Marinicrinis lubricantis | reverse complement strand
GAAAAGAACCGTTACTCTAAGGAGGCCATCCTGAAGTGTCCTCATTGTTCCAAGACTCTCGAGAAAATAAAAGAAAGAAAAGATTTTCACGTGTTTAAGTGCAAGAACAATGACTGTTCTTATTATCAAAAGAAGCTCAATGGGATGACTTCAAAAGAAAAGAAAAGGTTCAAAAAGGACCCTCAAGCATTTAAATTGAGATACATTTTCCGTCAGTTTTATATCGATTTCCAGCCGTTATCCAAGGAATCACCAGAACTGCCGGCCGTGGACTTATCAAAGATTTATGCATCCCCACATACATTAGGATTGATCCTAACCTATCATGTAAACTATGGCCTTTCGGCCCGTAAAACAGCTGCGATTATGCAGGACGTACACGGAGTGATGATTTCACATCAGACTGTATTGAACTACGAAAATAGCGTAGCTTTATTACTTAAACCTTATGTGGATCACTATCCCTATGAACTTTCAGACCAATTCTGCGGTGATGAAACGTATATCAGAGTAAACGGTCGATGGCATTATTTATTTTTCTTTTTTGACGCCGTGAAAAAGATTATTCTTTCGTATCCGGTGTCGCCTAATCGAGACACAGCAACAGCCATTCGAGCAATTGATGAGGTCTTAATCAAGATGAAAGAGATTCCAGAAAATCTGACCTTTGTGGTAGACGGGAATCCAATCTATCTTTTAGCCCAACATTTCTTCGCTCAACTTGGGATTTCATTCGATGTGAAGCAGGTCATTGGATTAACCAATGAGGACCCTGTTTCGACCGAATATAGACCACTGAAACAAATAATTGAGAGACTTAACCGCACCTTTAAGGGCAATTATCGCTCCACTCATGGATTCGGCTCTGAACATGGTTCCATTTCATACGTCACCTTATTTACGGCCTACTTTAACTTTTTGCGTCCGCATGCCGCCTTAGAAGGAAAAGTGCCCGTAGTGAATCCAGAACTCAAGGGGCTTCCAACAATGCCAGCACGTTGGACAAAGCTCATTGGATTAGCACAACAATGGATAGTAGAACAAAGACAAGCCTAACTTTTTGTTTAGCTGAGCC
>NZ_JBHSQV010000063.1:0-998 GCF_042658665.1 Marinicrinis lubricantis | reverse complement strand
GGGAGTTCACCTCATCTCAATTGGTTGGTTTAGTCGCTTAACCTATTCGAGATTTGGGGAGGTACTCCTTTTTCTATGTCTAAAAAAGTCAGTCATATCAAGGCATGAGATTTATGAAATTGATTCATTCATTACTTATATTAAAAATTTCCGGGGATTGTGAAACAACGTACCTAACCAAGCAGGCTATTTCTATAAGGAAGTATCAATATTTGTTTATCTAACTAGGCACGATCATCAAAGGGTTCCGAGTACATTTTAACGGAGATATACGCTAAACTCAGATTTAAAGCAAGGCTGTATTTTTCGAGAACACTTTTAAAAAACAACCTTAGTCACAAAGGAAGGTTGTTTTTATAAAGTCATGGTCTAATTAAAACAATTGCTGTCCCAAGAGCATACTTGAGACTGAAAAGGCACCAGCAGGTGGTAAAACATTAGTATATATGGGAGGTCCCAAACGGGTTGTAAAGGTTGTAGCAATCCAATTTCCGTATTCACCAGCCAGCAAAGAGGGAGGTTTCATTATAAACCGTCCACTTAAAATGAAATGCCGAATGCTTATAGCGGTCTCATCAAATATTGTCAAGTTGCCAAAAAAGGAGGCATATGGTGAATCGAAACTTATTTGTTTAGCGCTTTCGTCCCAATACCCATTAATCGGAATAGGTATACCACGAAAATTAACTGTACCTACTACTTTGTTGTCTACAATGGAATCAATGGTAAGTATACCTCTAATAATGGATCTCCCCGCAATAGAAGCATCAATCCCCCATACGGATGGAAAGGGGATACTAACTTTGGCTGTCTTTGGAATTTTCAAAATTAACCTCCTTGATTATTTTATGTGTGGATTGAGTTGTATTTAATGAGCATTTTGCAGAAACCTGAGCCCTTGTTACAGAAGGATTTTCAGAGATAAAAAAGGGACTTCACCCCAATTTGGAGAAGTTTTCAAGTGACCAAACCCAAAAACTCCGAGAGGAAGTGAAGTC
>NZ_JBHSQV010000062.1:0-987 GCF_042658665.1 Marinicrinis lubricantis | reverse complement strand
CCTCCAAGGTTCCTAGAAATCCACTCAAAACCATAGATACACGCCATTTCTGTTAAAGTTGCCCGTAAACCTAAGCAGGACAAGGGATCCGGGCATTTTGTTTACCTAGTGACTGTCGAACTCGGGTTCAACGGCGAATGTTTATATCATTGGAAAATGAAAAAAGCCCCAGGAATGAATTGCACAAAGTGTCAATCCAATCCAAGGGCTTCCTCTGTCTATGGGCTATTACTTAGTTGTTGAGGTGCGGCGAGATAAAATCCATCGGCTTAAAGCGCTCTTTGAGCCTAGCTAATGAGACTGTAACATCACCGATAATCCCGTGTTTCTCCAGCAGCAGTTTGTATCCGTCTACGATGACTCCATCCGGAAGCTGTGTCAAGATTTCGCAATCACACTTCCTAGCCGGTATATCGGACACTGTTAACGTACCGCCTTCAAAAACTTCGGACTTCGTCGTCAACATTTCTATGTACTCCCCTTTGCACCGGTCACAACGAGCCGTCATATGCAACGCCTCCTTCTGACCATATTGTATCATGAAACTTTAATTCTCCAAAAAATTTCCGTCAGATTCTATGGTTTTTATCAGTTGAAGATGACGGTGTGAAGGAGGATAGCAAGTTACCACCTTAAACCGCTTGGAAGAGATCAGCCCGACTACCACGATGAACCAATCCCCCCGTAAATCTTTGCCGAGAATCAAGCGGCTCGGGGTAGCAAGTTCATAGGTTCGGGATTGACGCTTCCGATTATCTTCACACGAATAACCTTCAATAATCTGACCGTTAAAAATTGCAACCGCAATGTCAATTTGCGTGTAAGTGCGGTCTGCATACACATCATTTGCAAGCCGATCATAGTTGAGTCCGTATAATTGTGTAAAATGCTAGAGCTCCTAAAAATAAAGGGAGCCATATTCAAATCCCTCAGTTAGAATGGTGTTGTCTAAGCATCACTCTAAATACACGAGGTGAATTGAAATGG
>NZ_JBHSQV010000061.1:0-937 GCF_042658665.1 Marinicrinis lubricantis | reverse complement strand
GATCGTCATCCTCCATGTGCACGGTTTTTCATCGTATTTCAACGATTTCCTTGCATATGAATTCGACAAAGAATGCCTCAAACCCTTGCTGTTACTGGATTTTTTAATCGTTCAGCAAGCCCTAATTTATTTGAATTATTCAATGTATCCTTTCCTCTATCCATTATTATATATTTAGCAGTTCCGTAAATGAGAAGGTAGGCTCGCTCACCATTTCATATGATCTGAGACGTTCTCGTAATATGCAAGAAAAGGCCTCCCAACAGTTTAGCAAACTGATGAAAGACCTTCTCCTATCGTTAGCTTTTTTTGTCACAGGTGTCCTTGTTTTTATAAAACGAGGACACATCCAAGGACAAGCATTATTTTTTATTCTTGAACGGAATTATAGTAGCTTTGTTGACGTTTAGTGTTGATTTTCAATGTTAAACTAACGGGCAGGATAGTTTAATAAAGGAAGGAAAGTAAAATTGACAACTCCATGTGGCTGTCTCTTTCAATATTGCAATGCTAATCAGTGAGTAAGCGTATATGAATCTTGTCTCTTTCAGACATTGATTCATTGAGTGTCTTATTTACTTCCTTTATGATTTTATCAACGTGTTTTTCTCCACTTGAAGTTAATACAACATAAAAACCACGTTTGTCTTCCTGAGAAGCATCCCGTTTTACAGCTTCAAATTTATGAACTTCCAGTCTTGAAACGAGTCTCGATAAAGCGCTTTGACTTAATCCAACCATGTTTTGTACCTGTGAAAGTCGAAGTTTTTTTTCTTTTGTCTGATATAGAAACATTAATAAATAGAATTCTGATCAAGTCCGAATTTGTGTGTAAATTCTCCCTCGGTTAGCTAGGAGTCTTTACCCAATTCGGGTAACTTTCGTTTTTTGGTTTGATTTGTGTTCTTGTTGCCATGTAAGATACTCGGTCATGTCT
>NZ_JBHSQV010000060.1:0-926 GCF_042658665.1 Marinicrinis lubricantis | reverse complement strand
TCTTTCAGAGCTTTTGGTGTCGCATCAAGAATGTTACGCATGAAGTGGGTTTGGCATCGTTGCCACGTCACGCCTTGGAAGTGAGTGCGGATAGCCTTAACGAGTCCGCTGTGTTGGTCAGATACCATTAGATCAACTCCACGAAGATCCCTTTGTTTTAACCAGGAGAAGAACTCGCTCCAGCTGGCTTCAGACTCACTATCCCCGAGCATCAAACCGAGTACCTCACGGTATCCTTCTTCGTTTACACCATAGCCGATCATCACACCACGAGAACGAACACGACCGTCTTCTCGAACTTTAACCACCATGGCATCCACGATAACAAAAGGATATCTGATGTCACGAAGGTTGCGATTGTTCCAGGCTTGGACGATGGGATCCAATCTCTTACACAAATCAGAGACGGTAGACTTGGAAAACTCGGTGCCACATAGCTCCTCTGTAATCTGACTTACTTTACGTGTAGAGACACCATTGATTACCATTTCCATCAGAGCGAGCACTAACGCTTGTTCACTACGTTGGAAGCGTGCAAACATCTCTGAGGAGAATTCGCCATTTCTTAGGCGAGGAACCCGGAGGATAATTTTCCCTACTCGAGTGGTCAGCTGGCGAGGATAAGAGCCATTACGATAACCTTGACGATCATCCGACCGCTCATACGGTTCAGCCCCCAATTGTTCAGATGCTTGAGCTTGTAACACTTGGTTCAGTACAGATTCTAACAAAGCTGCCACCCCCGAATCCTGAGAATTTCCTAAAAAAAGTTGGTGCAGAAGTTTAGAATCTACGTTAATCTTGTATTGAGCCATTTAAATCACCTCGTACATTTAGAATGTTGTCTGGATAACTCCATTCTAACTGAGGGATTTTAAAATGGCTCTCTTAATTTTTAAGAGATTTCATTTTTACACAATTATACG
>NZ_JBHSQV010000059.1:0-879 GCF_042658665.1 Marinicrinis lubricantis | reverse complement strand
CCCACGCTCGTCATAGGAGTAACGGGTTGTCCAGCCTCTGGCATCGGTTACGCTGATCAAACGATCCATGAGATCATATTGATACGTGACAGCGGTCTGATCAGGATATATAATTTTGCTGCGCTGGTCGGTCGGCGTCCATTCGTGTTCATTTGTCATTAACTGCCTTTCAGAGATTTATTCCGCCGAACGGCGGCTATGTAGTAGGGAAAGCGGATAGCCTTCGCGTTTCCCTACCTGTATATGTCAACTGCTCGTCAGCAGATTTCTTTCTTACACCGTAACAATCGCTGTAAAGGTCAGTTCAGTTGCGGACAGAATCAAAAAACTTATAGGTTTGCCGCCCTCATTATGAATAGTCGTGCTATCCTTCCTAAAAGATGCGCCTTCCTTTTCACCCTCTCTAACGGAACAGGGAATTTTACAGTTGCAATTCATTTTGAAAAAAAACAGGTCAAACATGGTGGTATCTGACCAAATCGACCTGTCCAACGTAACGGAATACCGTTGTTTAGGGTATATAATTCAAGCATTGCATGTGCGTACAGGCATATTAGAGGAATATTATACGGGGTGATGGAGGTTAAACATTTGACTCTATACCCTCATACACCAATACTATGGTTAGCATAATCCAAGTTAATCCTTCACCTTAACCCTAAAAAACAAAAAAACATTTAGCAAGAAACTTTAGATTTTCAGGAGTGGGGGATTGGGTAATTTCAACAATCAAATGTCATTTTTAAATTATATACTCAACTTTCGCAGAGCCAAAATCGGGTTAATGGCAAGTGCAGCATGAGTTTGTGATCGATTAGATCGAATGCTTGACGACATAGAAAAACACCGCTTCGTTTGGTAAGGTAAGAGTGTCGAATT
>NZ_JBHSQV010000058.1:0-878 GCF_042658665.1 Marinicrinis lubricantis | reverse complement strand
GAATACTTAAAAAAGCAGTATCCAAATCTATAAATGGAGGAATGCCAACTTATCCAGATCGCTATCACATTATTGAAGAAATGAAGGACCGTTATCCAATTACGTGGCTTACTGAAATGGCAAAAGTAGAGCGTTCAGGTTACTATAAATGGTTGAAAAATGGCAAGGTATCGTTACGTAAACGTGAGGATGTTCGATTAAAGGAACATATTTTAGACATTCATCAAACGCATAAAATGTACGGCTATCCTCGTATGAAAATGGCTTTACGAGAGAAAGGCTTCAAGGTGAATCATAAAAAAGTATATCGATTAATGAACGAATTAGGCATCCAATCAATTATCCGTAAAAAGCGTCGTGTGTGGGGAAATCGTATTTCACGTGTATTCGATAATGTGTTAGAACGCAAATTCAAGGAACGTACAGTCAATGAGGTACTCGTTACGGACATTACGTATTTACCAACAAAAAATGGCTTCCTGTACCTGTCAGCTGTTCAAGATTTATATAACAACGAAATCGTCGCATGGAAAATTAGTGAACGAAACGATTTAGAGTTAGTGATAGATACATTGCATGAATTGGCGGCAAAAAGAAATGTGTATCGAAGCATCCTCCACTCGGATCAGGGCTACCAATACACATCTATAAAGTATCACCAAAAGGTAGAACAGCTCGGCATGATTGGCAGCCATTCTCGTAAAGGAAACTGCCATGACAACGCTTGTATTGAGTCATTTTTCTCTCATTTTAAAAGCGAGTGTTTGTATCTGTTAAACGACAATTCTGAGGAAGAAATTAGACAAGCCGTTGAGCAATATATCTACTTCTATAACTTCCAACGCTTCCAAAAACGACTCAACCATCTGGCACCGATA
>NZ_JBHSQV010000057.1:0-850 GCF_042658665.1 Marinicrinis lubricantis | reverse complement strand
CCTTGGCTACAACCATTTTCTTAAAGTTCAGATCATACCGTTTTCTTTCCAATGCGTTCCCCTCCGACTGATTTCATTCTATCGGAATAAGGGGTGTACTGTCCAAGTTCATTTGGGGGCTAAATAGATGGTTAAATTAACTGATGTGTTTGTTATATTCTAACACGGAACTGGGATCAAACCTATCTACCTGACTGCAACCATTCAAAATAAGCCGGTAAAAATCGAAATTATCGTATGATGTTTGTTCTTTCCATAAGACTCTGTTTCTGAGGTTTATTCATTAATGTCCAAGGAATAAGCCACCCTTTTTCGGTGGCTTATTTCCCATTCATTTGTAACTTTTGACTTCATTTCATCCTTTTCTAGAAGTACTACCAAATATAATAGCCTGAGTGTTTTTTGTTATTTATTAAAATGAGGGTTAATGACACAGCACCCAAAATAATATATATCGCTAGAAAAAGAGGCATTGATAAAATGTCCTTACTTTCAACAATTCCCATAATGATAAAAGTCATCCCAAGTAAAATATATGGTAAAACCAATCCTCTGTGGAAAGAAGCCAGCTCCTCTTCACTTAAAGTATGCATTACTGATTTTCTAAGAAGAAAGTTAAGTTTGAAAAGATGGCACAACCCTCTTACAAGCATCCAAATACCGAGAAAAATCTGTGCAAACATTCCATACCAGCCTCCTTTCATAATTATATTACCATATACTACCCGAGTTCGACAGTAAATCACTCAAAATAGGTACACAAGGGATCGAAAATCCCATAAGATCAAGGTTTTTTCTCGGAATGCATAGAAAAACACCGAGAATTTCATAGGCACACGCTAACTAAGAT
>NZ_JBHSQV010000056.1:0-738 GCF_042658665.1 Marinicrinis lubricantis | reverse complement strand
GGAGTTCACCTCATCTCAATTGGTTGGTTTAGTCGCTTAACCTATTCGAGATTTGGGGAGGTACTCCTTTTTCTATGTCTAAAAAAGTCAGTCATATCAAGGCATGAGATTTATGAAATTGATTCAAGTTGTTCAAATTAAATAATGTATTCTTTTTATTGGCTTGTGTTATATTAATTAGTGCAATATTCATATCTTCACAGCAGGTAACTGCAAAGCAAGAACGAAAGGAACCATCAATCGGAAATATGGTTGTTGACTGGAAGCCTTACACTTCCTTGAAAGAGCTTCTTATCAAATCAGACATCGTAGTAAAAGGAAAAGTTGTAGATAGTAATTTTATTCAATTGAAGGATATGCCATACACAGTCCATAAGTTAAAAATAAATGATATTATTAGCGGTGAAGAAGTCGAATCCGAAATTACAATTGGCCAATTAGGTGGCTTAGTTATGAATGAAAATAAAGTAGAAGTTTTAGATAACCCTTTATTTGAGAAAAACAAGCATCTATATTTGTTTTTAAAAAAAGTCGATCATTCATCGTATGATTACCATGTGCCCTACGATTATTATGTTATCGGTGGTAATCAAGGAAGGTTTAAAATTGATAGAGAGTGTAAAATAAATTGTGTAAACTCCTAAACCAAGCTAATCTAGTAATAGACATCAGGAGGCAGGAGAACACAACATGAGCATGTTTACGAAGGAACAACTTAGACAATTCATTAGTGAGAAT
>NZ_JBHSQV010000055.1:0-702 GCF_042658665.1 Marinicrinis lubricantis | reverse complement strand
AGAATTGAAGAATGGCGGAACCGGCCGTTGCAGCAGGTGTATTCCGTCGTGTTCATGGACGCTATCCACTACAAAGTGCGGCAGGACAACGCGATAGTGAATAAAGCTGCATACATGGTAATCGGCATCGACCTGGAGGGACATAAGGACGTTCTCGGCATGTGGATTGGCGAGCATGAATCGTCCAAGTTTTGGCTTGGCGTGTTGAATGATCTGAAAAGCCGAGGCGTGCAAGACATCCTGATCATCTGTGTAGACAACCTAAATGGATTTAGCGAAGCGATTGCCGCTGTCTATCCCCAGACGGACGTGCAGAAGTGTATTGTGCACCAGATTCGAAATTCTATGAAGCATGTACCCTATAAGGAGATGAAAGCTGTAGCAGCGGCACTTAAGCCGATCTACAAGGCCGTTAACGAACAGGCGGCAGCGTCTGCGATGGATGAATTTGAAGCGCAATGGGGAACAAAATATCCATATATCGTGCGCTCCTGGCGTACAAACTGGACTGAACTCACCGCGTTCTTTCAATATCCACAAGAGATGCGGAAGATCATCTACACGACCAATATCATCGAGGGCTATCACCGCCAACTTCGGAAAGTTACGAAGGGGAAAACGATATTCCCAACCGATGAGGCTTTGTTGAAGATGTTGTACTTATCCACAATGGATGCCATGAAGAAATGGACGGGGCGTATT
>NZ_JBHSQV010000054.1:0-675 GCF_042658665.1 Marinicrinis lubricantis | reverse complement strand
GTTCTCACGATTCCGATAGATTTGGTCGGCCAGAACCTCCTTTGGGTACACACCAAAGCGGTTCTTATACGTCTCTACCGATTCGATCAAGGTGACGCCTTCGTTGAAGTTGTCCCATTGCCGACGCTCCAAGAAGGCGAACCCTTGCACCATACTGACAGACACCTTCGCCCCAAATTCGACTTTCGCTTTGGCTTTCCCCCGAACGATCGGGCGAATATGCGGTTGATGAATGCTGACGATTCGATCCTCCACATGATGGACTCGCTTCGTATGCATCATTCGTTGCTGGCGATACAACTCTTGAATGACGAGCAGCTGTTTGTACTGCCGTTTGCTGAGCACTGTGAGCGGTGTGTTCGCCGCCAGTTCTTCAATGATGCGAAGGTCTCGCTTGATGAAGGTGAGTTGCTTGCCGATTCCCCGGCGCAGTGCTCGATGTCCGATTCGGCGCTGCTTGGCGAGAGCCAAGTACGCGCGACGTGCCTTTTCTCGATAGGTGCGCGGTTTCGGGCGTTGACCCACGTGCGGCTCGTGCAACGTGTCGATGATCCCTTCCAGCTTCTCGCGAGCCTCATTCAATAGTGTGATGTCGGTCGGATACGCGATGTCGGCGGGCGCACAGGTTGCGTCAAGCAACAGCGTCCCTTGGTTCGGATCCGGTTCCGAGCGCTT
>NZ_JBHSQV010000053.1:0-669 GCF_042658665.1 Marinicrinis lubricantis | reverse complement strand
TTAAAGCTCACTATTCCCAGGGATCGCAACGGGGAGTTTAAACAGCAAACGATTGCTCCGTACAAGCGATCCAATGACACGCTGGAATCCTTCGTCATTCACATGTTCCAGAAAGGTGTGACGATGACGGAGATTGCGGACCTCATTGAGAAAATGTATGGACATCACTACACACCGCAAACCGTATCGAATATGACGAAGACCATGGTTGAACATGTCGATGCCTTTACGACACGCAAGCTGGCTAAGCGTTATGTTTGCGTGTATATCGATGCCACTTATGTTGCTGTCAAAAGGGATACGGTCTCTAAAGAAGCCGTCTATCTGGCCGTCGGTATTCGTGAGGATGGCTCCAAAGAGGTGTTAGCGTATACCATTGCTCCAACAGAGTCTGCTTACCTATGGAATGATCTCCTTCAAGATGTGAAAGCACGCGGCACCGAAGAGGTCTTGCTCTTTATCTCCGATGGTTTAAAGGGCATTGTGTCTGCCATTGAGCAAGTTTATCCTAAAGCGAAATACCAGTCTTGCTGTGTCCATGTTTCACGCAGCATCGCCCACAAAGTACGTGTAACGGACCGGCTTGAGATCTGCCATGATTTTAAAGCCGTATACCGTGCGGAGAGTGAAGAACAAGGAAAGGCCGCTCTAGAAGAGTTCTGTACCAAG
>NZ_JBHSQV010000052.1:0-665 GCF_042658665.1 Marinicrinis lubricantis | reverse complement strand
CATATTGTAAATAAATTAAAGACCACCTATATGTATCCATAATAAATGGTGTGTCAACTATTAGGTGTTTATGAGATTTTAAGAATTCGGGAGTATTCGGGAGAAAATTTAACTTTATAGAGGGAGGAGTTAATTTAATGAACAGCGATAAAGTATTAGATGCAAAAGGATTGGCATGTCCGATGCCAATCGTACGGACGAAAAAAACGATTGATGAGCTTCAATCCGGTCAAGTGTTAGAAGTTCATGCGACGGATAAAGGTGCTAAAAATGACCTTACAGCTTGGGCGAAAAGCACAGGACATGAACTACTAAACGATGCAGAAGAAAATGGGGTTTACAAATTTTGGATTAAAAAAGCGTAAATGAAATGGGGGAGATGGCAATTAAATATTGTCATTCTCCTTTTTTATTAGATTTTAAGTTTGTTGGTTTCATGATAGGTCTTAAATTAGGAATTTTAAAAGCATTTCCAAATCGTGATAGGTACCGGAGGTGTGATTATGCAAAGAAAAAAAAGAATTATTTATTTTGTTACATGAATCAATTTCATAATGCATAGTTACAGATTCGTATACCAGCCGAATTTATGGTCAATTCGTTTTAAAAACTTATGCCGCCTGTTCTTGCAATTGTCGGCTTAGACGATCACATACTAATTTGGT
>NZ_JBHSQV010000051.1:0-652 GCF_042658665.1 Marinicrinis lubricantis | reverse complement strand
CATTTTGAGTCCTCCTTGGGTATTAATTAAGGGTCCTTTTTGCTTCGAAGCTTTGGACACCTCGTATCATACCAAGGGGGCTTTTTTTGTTCAAACCTCAAATTTCTTCATTACAGGAATGCTCCTTATTATTTATCATGAACTGCACAGCGGTTTGGTCCAATTTCCATTTCACGCTGCTCTTCTTCATTTGGTGTGATTTTACCCATATTGGTTTGACGAATTTCTTGGTACGCATTTGGCTGAGGCGGCAGGTTCTCCGTTACAGTCTTACGGAATTCACCTTCATCATGGATGTTAAGCCCTGGATTCTCCTCGTATAGCTTACCTAGACGACCAGACACAAGTCCACCTTCGCCGAGTTCAGTTACTTTTCCAAAGTGAGCCGGAAGCACAACCAAATCCTCAGAGAGCTTTTTGTAGCGTCCATAAAGTGTTTCGCGCAGATCGCCTACCCAATCCTCAGCAAGCCCTGCAAGGTCGGGACGACCGATCGATTCAACGAAGAGAATATCTCCAGTAAGAAGCATTCCTGTAATGAAGAAATTTGAGGTTTGAACAAAAAAAGCCCCCTTGGTATGATACGAGGTGTCCAAAGCTTCGAAGCAAAAAGGACCCTTAATTAATACCCAAGGAGGACTCAAAATGAATT
>NZ_JBHSQV010000050.1:0-633 GCF_042658665.1 Marinicrinis lubricantis | reverse complement strand
CCAAACTCATCCAGTTTGAAAGATAGGATGGCCTCCATATTGTAAATAAATTAAAGACCACCTATATGTATCCATAATAAATGGTGTGTCAACTATTAGGTGTTTATGAGATTTTAAGAATTCGGGATTATTCGGGAGAAAATTTAACTTTATAGAGGGAGGAGAATATGATATTTAGGTTTACAGGAATTATACTGGTGTTTACATTGCTTTGTTTATCAGCTTGTTCAAATAATGATAATGTATATAACGTGAATAATATAACAGCAAATATCGAAGTGGTTGATAAGACTAAACCAGAACGAGGTGAAAAAGGCGAATCCTGGATTCATGTTATATATCTAGAGGGCACAAATAAGAAAGTTATGAAACTTAAAGTTGAAAACAAAAACATTTGGAATTTAATAGAGATAAATAGATCGTATACAGCTACCTTTACTCAAGATAATCTGGGTGAGTACCAATTACATGAGATCACTCCATTTTGATATTGTATAAAGTGTTTTAAATCATAACCACCCGTCCAACGGGTGGTTTGCTCTGGGGGTATAACCCCCTGTTGCCAAACTGCGCCTAAAGACGCTAGCCTGACAATAAAATTGTTCAGGCTCAGTGTAATTTGTCGCTTTCACT
>NZ_JBHSQV010000049.1:0-629 GCF_042658665.1 Marinicrinis lubricantis | reverse complement strand
GGTTATACCGGATTAGGTTATGATTATTACAGTGACCTAACGTATGCAAGAGCACGGTATTATAAGCCGGAGCTAGGACGCTTCATTAGTGAGGATACGTATAAGGGAATTTTGACGAATCCATTGAGTCAGAATCAGTATACGTATGTGGGCAACAATCCGATCAATTTTGTGGATCCGAGTGGGTATTGTGGTATTTTACCCGATGGGAGTTATTACGGATGCTCGGAAATAGATACTCAGTTATTAAATTATAAACAGGACTGGATCAATGAATCGCCTCATAATCGGGCAGTAATAGCTAGTAAAGCGGAATTGTTAAGACAAAGAAACGAAGGGTATTGGATTGTAGCAGCAGATGAAAATATAAATGATTATAGATATAATAAAGATGATCTGTACTGGATGTGGTACTTTGGAGACAATAATATAGCATTATTGGTCGATCCAGAGACTGGCGAACAATACGGAAAAGAGTTTCAGACAAGAGTCATAAAAGGTTATATGGAAGAGCAGATCAGTAATGGATTCCCGGATTTCTGGGACGGTGTGACAACTGGGAGCATCTCATTGAGCTTAGGAGCTTACAAGCAGCTTTTTAAACTGGCTATTAAAAAGGGATTAAAGGG
>NZ_JBHSQV010000048.1:0-619 GCF_042658665.1 Marinicrinis lubricantis | reverse complement strand
TGTGGCTTACGAGCATGTCGTAGGAACGGCCTTGGAACTCGTTTTGCAGACGCAACAGCGATTTGGCGCACTTGAAGAAGACCTCAATGTCCCAGCGCATCCGGTAGATGCGGATGATGTCCTGGGCCGTTAAACTAAGGTCGGTCGAAAGCAGGGCAAGCCATTCGTTCTTCTTGGATCGATGGCGGACAAACACGATCACAACCGGGATTCCCGGGGCGAGCGAAGTTCGGATGAGACGAAGGATGTTACGGTTATTCCCTTCGACACGCGGTGCAGCGGCATATAATTCTTTCAGGCTGAGCCGCTCACCATTCACGAGATAACGCTTGTTATCGTTCTTGACCATGCCAATCACATGCAGTCCGCGACGGATGACTTCCTGAATGAGCGGCGCATGCGTAAACCAGCTGTCCATGAGGGTGTACGATGCCGAAATGCCCCCTTGCAATGCGCGGTCCAGCATACTCGCGATCACCTGTGGAGCGGTAAAGAACGCTTCTTGCCGACGTTTGTACCCGTGGCTGCGCTTGTCGATCCCATCCGCCATGCCGGTGATGCCGGACTTGGCCGAACTGAGCAGCGTAAAGTCCATCGGCACAAAGGAATGACCGTCCGA
>NZ_JBHSQV010000047.1:0-608 GCF_042658665.1 Marinicrinis lubricantis | reverse complement strand
GACATCCCCGGATCAAAGCCTGCTTACGGCTCCCCGAGGCATTTCGTCGTTCGCCACGTCCTTCTTCGGCTCCTAGCGCCTAGGCATCCTCCGTGTGCCCTTACTAGCTTATCCTCGCTCTCATTTTAGCATGCCCTCCGTACGCTGTCGCGTAAAAGTCGGTCATACCAAAATGTTCGCTCGTGCAAGAAATATATGTTAGTTCGCGTAAAAGTCGCTCACTCAAAATATATCCTCGCCAAAGCAGTAAGTTCGTGATGCCAAAGCATCACTTCTATACTACACTTGCATTGCCTTAACACTTTTTCGCTATCCAGTTTTCAAGGAACAATTATTTAGATGATGTTTTAATCACTCCACCTCATCAGCGGAAGATCATCCTATCATGATCGGATCTGTTCATCAACCTGTAAAAGTTGGAAACCTCGTCTCATGCGAAAGAGCTTTTGCTCTTTCAAAACTGACAACGAGTGAACTGTGCTTAGATTGGTATGGATGAGCTGCGTCATCCGATACTCCATAGAAAGGAGGTGATCCAGCCGCACCTTCCGATACGGCTACCTTGTTACGACTTCACCCCAATCATCTGCCCCACCTTCGGCGGCTGG
>NZ_JBHSQV010000046.1:0-607 GCF_042658665.1 Marinicrinis lubricantis | reverse complement strand
GGGCTTGCTGAACGATTAAAAAATCCAGTAACAGCAAGGGTTTGAGGCATTCTTTGTCGAATTCATATGCAAGGAAATCGTTGAAATACGATGAAAAACCGTGCACATGGAGGATGACGATCATGTACCAACCGTACGCTGATGAGGAAAACCAGTTGTTGCTGCCTAGCGAATTTTTCTTGCCTTTCGGAGGTCGTCTGAATCCGGAAAATCGTTGGATCAAACTCGCCCGGTTGATTCCGTGGGCGCAAGTGGATCGCAAGTACGCGAAGTGCTTCAAGAAATCGTTTCGCGGCCAAAAGGCGGTCTCCGTTCGAATGGCGTTGGGAGCCTTGATCATTCAAGAAAGACTGCAACTGTCTGATCGAGAAACGGTTGAAACGATCGTGGAGAACCCGTACCTCCAATACTTCCTCGGCTTGGCGGGCTATCAGGATCGGCCGCCGTTTCATCATTCCCTCATGACTCATTTCCGCAAGCGTCTTGGCGAGAAAATCATCACGGAAGTGAACGAATGGATCGCCGTGGAAGCGGCGAAGGCGGAACAGCAGCGGGATGATGACGATGACATGAAACCCTCCTCCTCCACTGGGCGGGCCGGGAAGCG
>NZ_JBHSQV010000045.1:0-600 GCF_042658665.1 Marinicrinis lubricantis | reverse complement strand
ATATGGAAGAGCAGATCAGTAATGGATTCCCGGATTTCTGGGACGGTGTGACAACTGGGAGCATCTCATTGAGCTTAGGAGCTTACAAGCAGCTTTTTAAACTGGCTATTAAAAAGGGATTAAAGGGTAAGGGTGAAGTTCCGGGTATGCCTTCTATTGTTCAATCCTGGATAGAGGAGGTGCTGGGGCTACTGCTGAAATTTACTTTTTTTCGATCTCATCTGAGGGAGTTTTCATATTCATTTGATATCCCAATAGGTCTTGGGGGAAATGCAGTAATATACCCCACATACGAAGGTGCTCCGAATGCGCAGGAATGGATAGATATGTTTAAATGGGGATGTTGGTAACCTATAAGGGAGCGATGATTATTTGAGTCCTATAACATTAATTGGTATTGTTGGCCTGATTGTTGGTATATTACAATTAACTATTCCAAAAGCATTATATCAATTAAGGTTAATTGGGATTAGTGAGAGCGTAAAATATCTTGTGTAAATAGATAAATAGCAAAAAGGAAGACCTTTCTTGTAGAATTAAGTCACCACAACCAACTCACAAGAAAGAGGTCTTCCCTATGAATCATTTTACATCAGATTT
>NZ_JBHSQV010000044.1:0-573 GCF_042658665.1 Marinicrinis lubricantis | reverse complement strand
TTCGGCGTTTCCAAAAGCGGTTATTACGAATGGACGAAACGCAAGGAAAGCAATCGCAGCAAACGTCGTAAGCAACTTGAGAAATTGATTCGCAGAATCTTCTTCGATTCCAGGCAGTTATACGGCAGCCCGAAGGTTTGGATCGCTTTGAAACATCAGGGCGTTCATGTGTCGCAGAAAACCGTTGCCCGCATCATGAAGGAACTTGGATTGAAATCCCGCACCGTCAAGAAGTACAAGGCCACTACAAATTCGAAACATAACATGCCGGTTTCGGAAAACGTTTTGAATCAGGCGTTTGCAGCGGAGAAGCCGAATCAGGTCTGGATGGCCGATATCACGTATATTCCAACAGATGAAGGTTGGCTTTATCTCTCCAGCTTGGAGGACCTCTGCACGCGCAAAATCGTCGGCTTCCATATGGACGAACGAATGACGAAGGAGCTTTGTTTGAAGGCCCTGGATCAGGCGTATCGCCTTCAGAAGCCCAAAGGGAACGTGCTGCATCATTCTGATCGCGGCAGCCAGTACGCATCCTCAGACTATCAGCAACGCTTGAAACAATATGGCATG
>NZ_JBHSQV010000043.1:0-553 GCF_042658665.1 Marinicrinis lubricantis | reverse complement strand
GGCTCGACCAATTGAGCAGCAATTTCTTTTTCATATAATGACTTCTGCTCTTCTTCCAGTTGCTTTTGTTTTAACCAAGCTTCTCGCTCTTGTTTGGACTTACGCCCGCGTTTTTTCGGCTCAGGCTTTTCTTTCTTCTCCTTGGCTGGAGCTTGGTCTCGAGCTTCAACATGAGTGGCATCAATGGCTACCGTGTCATCAGAAACAAACTTTTCGACCATCGCCTGCTTCAGCAACTTTACTTGGATTTCCTCTAAGACACGGCTCTGGCTGATCTTTTGAATGAAACGGGAATACGTAGCCTCCGATGGAATAGGTTCTGAAAGCATGAAACCGCAATCCATCCGAAACTGGATATCTTCCCGAAGTCGTTTTACTAAATCTTTAATGGTCGGGATTCGCTCTACAATTCTGGCAATGAGCGAGTAAATGACAGCTGGGTAATTCACTTCAACGGGAGCACCATGGCGAGATCTTTTTCTGACCAAGGATAGAATTGGAGTAATGTCTATGGTTGCAAAGATAGCTTCAAAACGATGTTGCTGTTCCATTT
>NZ_JBHSQV010000042.1:0-548 GCF_042658665.1 Marinicrinis lubricantis | reverse complement strand
CACCAAATTAGTATGTGATCGTCTAAGCCGACAATTGCAAGAACAGGCGGCATAAGTTTTTAAAACGAATTGACCATAAATTCGGCTGGTATACGAATCTGTAACTATGCATTATGAAATTGATTCTATTAAAAATTAATAATAAGACCATTACAGTTTTCCACATTCTAGACATTATTAATATCTTCCCCTTGTAATAACTTGTTAATTGAAATTTCAATACTATGTAATTTTTCAATTGAGATCATGACTTTAGCACTATTATCACCACCTAATATTTATATCAAATTCTACAAAATAATATAAATTCCTTCCATATTACTGCATATTTGTGATATTTTTTATATTGACAATTTAATGATTAGTTCTCTAGATAGAAGTGTATAAATTAGGTCTATAAAACTTCCATTTCAGCGAAAAACGATCAAGTCCGAATTTGTGTGTAAATTCTCCCTCGGTTAGCTAGGAGTCTTTACCCAATTCGGGTAACTTTCGTTTTTTGGTTTGATTTGTGTTCTTGTTGCCATGTAAGATACTCGGTCATGTCT
>NZ_JBHSQV010000041.1:0-540 GCF_042658665.1 Marinicrinis lubricantis | reverse complement strand
TCCCGAATTCTTAAAATCTCATAAACACCTAATAGTTGACACACCATTTATTATGGATACATATAGGTGGTCTTTAATTTATTTACAATATGGAGGCCATCCTATCTTTCAAACTGGATGAGTTTGGAAAATATAGCTTATAACCGTGCGTGAAATCTCCACACAGTTCACGGCCGCTCACCCTCCCATATCTCACCGGATTGAGATCCATACATTCCTTCGTCCTGCGTATCCATGAGGTGGAGGTCGGATATGCTCCTTTGCTGGGTCAAATGCCCGTATGGTAAATATAAACTCCGACTCTGCACTATTGGTATTTGTATTTAAGATTCTGGTCGTTTTCAGAAGTGATGAACGCAAAATTAGTTTTTAGGCAGCCTGTAATGTATGACTCTGAGGTAACCCTCGCAATAGCTTTGAACCATCAAATTTACACTGTTTGTGGCTAATGGCAAACAAGACTCGCAGTAGTTTGCAACATACAGCAATCAGTGACTGTTGCTTCTTTAATGGGCGATCTGGCCGCTTGGTATAGTAATG
>NZ_JBHSQV010000040.1:0-536 GCF_042658665.1 Marinicrinis lubricantis | reverse complement strand
ATCCTCCGTGTGCCCTTACTAGCTTATCCTCGCTCTCATTTTGGCATACCCTCCGTACGCTGTCGCGTAAAAGTCGGTCATACCAAAATGTTCGCTCGTGCAAGAAATATATGTTGGTTCGCGTAAAGTCGCTCACTCAAAATATATCCTCGCTAAAGCAGTAAGTTCGTGATACCAAAGCATCACTTCTATACTACACTTGCATTGCCTTAACACTTTTTCGCTATCCAGTTTTCAAGGAACAATTCAATGTGAAATGACTCATCCGCCTCATCAGCGGAAGATCATCTTATCATGATCGGATCTGTTCATCAACCTGTAAAAGTTGGAAACCTCGTCTCATGCGAAAGAGCTTTTGCTCTTTCAAAACTGACAACGAGTGAACTGTGCTTAGATTGGTATGGATGAGCTGCGTCATCTGATACTCCATAGAAAGGAGGTGATCCAGCCGCACCTTCCGATACGGCTACCTTGTTACGACTTCACCCCAATCATCTGCCCCACCTTCGGCGGCTGGCTCCCAGCCATCGCTTCCG
>NZ_JBHSQV010000039.1:0-526 GCF_042658665.1 Marinicrinis lubricantis | reverse complement strand
GCTACACCTTCAAATATGCAACCATGGATGCTGGATATGATTTTGAATCGATCTACCAACAAGTTCGCCAAGCAAAAGCCCATGCCATCATCGCCTACAACCGACGACGTGAACCGGAAATGGTAGGGTTTGATGAGCACTTTGCTCCTACATGTGTGCGAGAGCATCCCTACCGCTATGACAGCTATGATCCCAAGTATGAAACGCTCAAATATGTGCGACCAAAGGAATGCGAAAGTTGTCCATTAGCCCATGATTCACTTTGCCAGAAGGTCTACAAAATGAAAATAACAACAGATCTTCGCAAGTACACCGCTCCAGCCCGTGGGACAAAGTCTTGGAAAGAGATGTTCAAGAAGCGTTCTGCAGTGGAGCGAGTGAATGCCTACTTAAAAGAGTATTTTCAACTCAATAATGTGCGGCACCGCTCAGGACAGAAAGCAAGGACTCACCTAAACCTAGCTGTATTGGTGTACAATAGCACAAAATTAGCTTGTGATCGCATAAACCGTCAGTTGCAGCTTGA
>NZ_JBHSQV010000038.1:0-516 GCF_042658665.1 Marinicrinis lubricantis | reverse complement strand
GCTCCCAGCCGTCTCTCGGACCGCCCTTATGATAATCTGGAATCGACTCGTCTTCCCATCCGCACTTCTTCGCTAAACCCGGCGGAATAAAGCCTGGCGGCACCACATGGCAGTTTTTCGGACCATTACCGTTTCCATTGCCGTTTCCATTATTGCCATTGCCATTGCCGTTATTTCCTTTCGGTCCGGCCGCGACATCCATGGTCATTCTAACGCGATTGCCGTCGCCGTCATAATCGTAGCGGCTGATGTCTCCCTTATGATTGATCATCTGGCGCAGGCGTCCCGCCGCATCCCATTCATACTGCTCCCATAGCTCGGTTTCTCCCTGTGCTTGGAGAAGCAGCCATTGTTCCGGAATGACAGGCATCTCATACACGCCGTCTGTTACCGTAACAGGCTCCATGTTCATCCACATATTCATGCCGTATACCATATCGGTAACGGAAGGATCTAGGATGTTGTTGGACTGCTTCACGACGGATAGAAGATTACCGCGCATATCATACGTATATT
>NZ_JBHSQV010000037.1:0-515 GCF_042658665.1 Marinicrinis lubricantis | reverse complement strand
GCCATTTAAATCACCTCGTACATTTAGAATGTTGTCTGGATAACTCCATTCTAACTGAGGGATTTTAAAATGGCTCTCTTAATTTTTAAGAGATTTCATTTTTACACAATTATACGGACTTAACTAAGAATTCCATTTAATTATTTTTGTTGTAGTCGTTTCCATCTATGATTGAAATGCTGGCCAGCTTTCAATATATATTTATGAAAGGACTGAGAATAATTAAAAAAACTGTTATCGTCTTTTTAGCTGTTGTAATGGCCGTATTCACAGTTTCTACTTCTTCTGGATTAGCATTAAATAAAAATGACAGTAACAATGTCATTGAAAATGTAGAGAAGTTTACAAATGAAACCTATGAAATTATAGGTGAAGATATTGTTTTAACGGAGAGTGTAAAATAAATTGTGTAAACTCCTAAACCAAGCTAATCTAGTAATAGACATCAGGAGGCAGGAGAACACAACATGAGCATGTTTACGAAGGAACAACTTAGACAATTCATTAGTGAGAAT
>NZ_JBHSQV010000036.1:0-225140 GCF_042658665.1 Marinicrinis lubricantis | reverse complement strand
AAAAGTCCAGTCCCAATATTCATTTTTCAAAGAACAACAAGCTGGAAATTTTAAAGGCTCGCTCCAGTCCCCTAAGGGACTGGAAATCATTTAGAAGTTGGCTACAAAACATATGATACGAGGGGGTTTTGTTATGTTCCGAATGCGTATAACCAAGTATGTGGCTTCCGTTGCTATGCTGCTGCTGATCGTGTCTGGATGCACGATGGTTCAGGAGGAAGAGGTGAATCCGGATGATTTGTTAAGCTTAGCGGCGGAAAAAGGGAGAGAATTGAAAGCGAGCTATAAAGGTGAATCATCGGTTTATGTGAATGGGAAAGAAATATATCGAGGTCAAACGTATTATCGTGGGAATACAACGGCTGAGGTCATGGAGAATAACGATTCGAAAAATATGATGAGCGGGCTCACACCGCTTCTGACTATGGATCAGCTTGCTGAGATGAAGAAAGAAGCCAGCATGGATCCCCGTGCTTCCAACGATCAATATACCGTCTTGAAGCTGGAGATAGATCCCGAGGAAATGGAAATATCCTTAAGACGAAGCATGCAGCTTCAATTTGACCAGATCAAGAAAAAGTACGGAATGGAGACACTCGATCATCAAACGGGCAATGCGACAAAGCTGTCACAAGAACAAGAACAATTTAAAAAGACTCTGGACTCATTAAAGGTCAAAGGTGCACAATATACATTGTGGATTGAACGAGATACGTATGTCCCTGAAAAAGTAATTGTAGATACCACCGTGAACTATACTTGGAATGGGGCTCAGCAGAGCGAGCAGCTGAAAGGGACCTATGCTTTGCAAAAAAGCAAAAAGCAATGAGTTGAACAGGAGGAATACATATGAAGGATCCAAGATTGCAAAAGCTGGCGAAAAATCTAGTCGGCTATTCGACGGACGTCAAGCCAGGCCAAAAAGTGCTGGTCGAAATGATTGGCGATGAGCGGGAGCTGTTGAAATGCATTATTGAGGAAGTATACGCGCATGGGGGACTTCCGTTCGTGGAGCTGAATGATAACGCCGTATTGCGCGCTCAATTGATGGGGGCGACGGAGGAACAAATTAAGCTGTGGGCAGAATACGATTTGAAACGAATGGAAGCGATGGACGCGTACATCGGCATTCGCTCTGGCAGCAATATTAATGAGCTCTCCGATGTGCCGAGCGAGAAGATGAAGCTGTACGATACTTATTACAAAAAGCCCGTTCATTCCGACCGCAGAGTAAAGCATACGAATTGGGTCATTTTGAGATATCCGAACCCATCGATGTCCCAATTGGCGAATATGAGCACAGAGGCGTTTGAGAACTTTTACTTCGATGTGTGTAATCTAGACTATGCCAAAATGTCCGCAGCCATGGACAGTCTTGTAAATGTTATGAACCGTACCAATAAAGTCCGAATCGTTGCGCCGGAGACGGATTTAACATTTTCGATCGAAGGGCTTCCTGCGATTAAATGCGCTGGAAAAAACAATATTCCTGACGGCGAGGTTTTCACAGCTCCAGTGAAAGATTCGGTACAGGGTACAATAAAATATAATACACCAAGCGTTTATTCCGGTACGACGTTTGAAAACGTAAAGCTCAGATTCGAGAACGGCAAAATTGTGGAAGCAACCGCGAATGATACGAAAAAGCTGAATGAAGTGTTGGATTCCGATGAAGGGGCGAGATATATCGGAGAATTCAGCCTTGGATTCAATCCGTATATTTTGCATCCAATGAAAGATATTTTGTTCGACGAGAAGATCGCTGGAAGTTTGCATTTTACGCCTGGGCAAGCTTACGATGAAGCGGATAACGGAAACCGTTCCTCAGTTCATTGGGATCTGGTGCTGATTCAGCGTCCTGAGTACGGAGGCGGAGAAGTGTACTTTGACGATGTGCTCATTCGGAAAGACGGGTTGTTTGTCATTCCTGAGCTGGAGGGTTTAAATCCGGATAAACTGAAATGATGAATAGGCAGCATGATCTTATTTGTGAAAAATCACAAAGATTTTGTACAAAAGTTTGGGAAATCCCTGCTTGCGAAAACCTTTTCATCGAAGTATGATAAAGGTATCATTCAAGCAAAATTTGGGAGGGATCAGTCATGTCTGATAAAAATGCAGCAATCGTAGAAATCTCACAAACGGCGAACAAATTTACTTCTTCCATCGTTCTTCAATATGATAATAAATACATCGATGTGAAAAGTATTCTTGGACTGTTTACGACCTTGGTAAATACGAATGCGTATGAGCTGCATGTCCATGGTCCCGACGCCGATGATGCAAAGACGGCAATGAAGGAAGTCTTTGCAAAGCACAATTTATCTGTTGCGATTGTGGACTAAAACGAATGGTTTGCGAAAAACAGCACTTATTATAGTGCTGTTTTTTTACATACGTGGTGATCATTTTATTCCCCGCTAGCTTAGGTTTGCAAGCATTACTTGTTTATTGCATGAATTTCGACTAAACTTATGTATTAAGAGGGATGAGTTTGCGCAAGGGGGGAAACGTGAATGGCATCAGATACGCTAGATATCAATCAAAAAGCCTACGAATTGCTCAAAGAAGAAGCGGAAAAGATCATCAAGCTTATAGAAGTGCAGATGGCTAACTTAGCGACACGAAAATGTCCTCTATATGAGGAGGTTTTAGATACACAGATGTATGGATTTTCAAGACAGGTCGATTTTGCGGTCAGGGCTGGCCTCGTGATCGAAGCCGCCGGCAAGGAACTCATCAGTGATTTGGAAAGAGAATTGGCGAAGCTGTATGAAGCGATGAACCAAAGCAATGCGCTATAACATACTTATGAAACCGAATCCGAATAAATTGAAAAGGGTATGCCCATCCGAATTGTAACCCGCTAAGGGGACAATTTACCAAGGGCATACCCTTTTTGAATGGATTAGAGTATGGACGATAAGGTTCTTCTGATTCAAGCAATGAGAAAGTGTCAGGCCATAAAGAAGGCGACTCCTAGAATGATATACACAAAGATCAGAAGGAGCCCCTCATACCAGTTCGTTTTTCCGTCTCTTGAAATAGAGATTGCGATGAACGCCGCCACACCGATCGCGACAAGCTCATATGTTGTGAACACAATGTCCATGATATCTCCGAAGAAGAAGCTGATAAAAACAAGCACAGGACTGACGAACAATGCAATTTGCAAGCTGCTGCCGACAGCAATTTCGACGGCCGCTCCGATTTTATTTTTCATCGCAAGGAAAACGGCCGCGCTGTGTTCTGCTGCATTTCCGATGATTGCAATTAAGAATGCACCGACAAACAGTTCAGACAAGCCAAAACGATGCGTGAATTCCTCCAGGTTCCCGACCAGCCATTCACTGATAAAGGCGACCATGACCGTGGCAACGACCAGCATCACAATGGAAAAACCTTTAGACCAATGAGCCTGTTCATGGGATTCTACCGTGTTCGTTGGAACAATTTCCGAAAGCTCATTCTTGTGTGTAATCATCGAAAATACGAGCCACAAAATATACGCAATGATCAGTATTCCGGCAACGATTAGACTGAGTGCATCCACTTGTCTAGGCTCAAAGTCTCTAGCGAAGACAGCTGGAATGAACAGCACGATCACAGCCAGGAGCATTAGGGAGGCATTGTGTCCGGCCAAAAGCTCATTAAATTTCTGAATTTTAAATTTTAATCCCCCCATAAATACGCTGAGACCTAGCACAAACAGCATGTTTCCAATGATCGAGCCGGTGATGCTTGCTTTTACCATATCGAACAAGCCTTCTTTAACGAGAAAGATCGCAATAATGAGTTCAGCTGCATTTCCAAATGTCGCATTCAAAAACCCGCCCATCCGTTCTCCCGCGTAATGCGCAACGTTTTCTGTCGCCCTGCCTAAAAAGGCTGCTAATAGAATGACGGCTGCAGAGCATATGGTGATTTGCACGGTAGCGGATGCGCCGCTGTAATGCAAAATCGCACTTAATATAAAAAATATCGCCGTCGCCGTGTAAAACAATTTTTGTTTCAATGCAAGTCACCTCGTATTTTTATCGTTAAAAAAGATTTATGTTTCACGAAAGAGCGACAAAAACAATCTTTACGAAGAAAACATCATTCCTTTCATAGGGCAAGTACATAAGGTGAACACAATTTTTTGAAAAGAAGATTCATGGTTAGGAGATTGACCCTTTATTGAATTTGCAGACCCGAACGTATAAAATATGTATAAAGCACAGGGAAGGAGTGGGTCGCATGTTAGAGCAAGAACAAGGCATGGTCCGTATTTCAGATGATGTAGTGGCTACGATCGCCGGATTAGCTGCTTTAGATACCCCAGGGATTGCGGGGATGTCTGGCGGCATTTCCGAAGGATTGGCCAAGAAATTGAGCGGCAAGCAAGTGCAAAAAGGTGTTAGTGTCGAAGTAGGTGAACTTGAAGCCGCTGTTGATTTAAAAGTTATTATTCACTATGGGACGAAAATTCATGAGGTATGCAGAGAACTTCAAGAGAATGTGAAAGAGGCCATTGAGAATATGACGGGCTTGAACGTCATAGAAGTGAACGTGAAGGTGGAAGGTGTCGCCTTCAAGGAAGAGGAGCCTGCAGCAGACGTTCCCCGCATTAAATAGTCGGCCTTGACCATACACTATTCAATCGGCTGTTCCCCCAGATCATGCGGCCTTTCACAGAAAAAAGAGCGAACCTATTCGGTTCACTCTTTTTTGCTTTGTAGACGTTTAGCCTGATATTGGGCCAATGAATTTAACTGTCTTTGCGATTATTATCCCTAGATATACTTAATAGAATTCCCATTCCTGCCAAACTCACTAATAAGGATGACCCTCCGTAGCTGATAAAAGGAAGGGTTACTCCCGTCATAGGGATCAAGTTCGTTACACCACCCATATTGATGAACGCTTGGATAGACAAAATTCCGACGATGCCTGTTCCAAGCAGCGTACCAAACGGGTCATTGCATCGAAGAGCAATCAGAAGTCCTCTCCACAGCGTAAATAAATAGATGAACAGGAAAATAGAGCATCCGATAAATCCAAGCTCCTCGCCGATAATCGCGAAAATAAAGTCGTTGTGTGCTTCAGGCAAATAGTGCAGTTTCTGAATGGATTGCCCGAACCCTGCCCCGGTAACTCCGCCGTGACCAAATGCCAGCAAGGATTGAATAATTTGAAGTCCAGAGCCCAATCTGTCCTGCCATGGGTCTAAGTATGTGGTAAAACGGTGAAACCGCACGCCAAGTGTTTCCGGCTTAAACATGAGATAAAACGCCAAAAGCAAGGAAGCAGGGGCCGAAACGGCAAAAGCCGCAGTAAATAACTGCTTAAACCGTGCTCCCCCCGCAATGATGACAACGAGTGAAGACAAGATGATAATCATCGCGGTACCAACATCCGGCTGCAGCAGTACGAGCATGGCCGCAAAGCCGACGATGATTAAAGCCGGGAGAAGGCCCTTCTTAAAATTAGTAATCTTGTCCCCTTTTTTGCTAATAAGCGCCGACAAATACATAATGACCGCCAGTTTAGCGAATTCCGAAGGCTGAAGACTAAAGCTGCCGATCGGAATCCAGCTTCTGGCACCATTGATGTCCTCCGTAAACAGCACAGCAAACAGCAGGAATACCACGATTAGAAAAAGGGGTAAAAACCACTTTTTGAATACCTGATAAGGAATATTCATCAGCAGGAACATTCCGAAGATACCCAAGGCAGCGAATATCAACTGACGTTTTGTGAAGTACAGTGGATCACCAAAATCAATCGAGCTGGATGGGGAACTGGCGCTGAACACCATCACGATACCGAAGCCGGTTAACAAAAACACAAGGATCAGCAACAGAAAATCCGGCGTTCCTCTGCGCTGGGTTTTCATCGTTTAATTAAGACAAAAGCTGCTTGATTTCATTCAGCTTCTGTTCAGCTTGTTTAATGTATGTTTTCGAAATTTGCGACTCTTCGTAATCAACGCCGTGCGGGAATGTAGCAACACCTATGTAGAATGATTCTAGTTCGAGCACAGCTCGCGGGGATTCCAGCTTTCCTTCCACAACTCGGGCGTTAATACGAAGGTAGTAATCCTTATTTTCTTCTTGATCGATCATTTTATAGTCATATGTTGCGCGATAATATTCCCACTGCCAGCGGACAAAGCCTGCTTGCTCCAATACTTGATCCAAATGGCTTAACTCGCTTTTCAAGCCTTTTAGTCCGGCATTTTCGATAATCATTGCTTGACCTCATTTCCTTTTCCTAATTATAATTTTTCTTTTTTCATGATATTATGTTTAGTCTGCAAGCGCAAGCAAACAATTAAATATTTATCGCTGCCTTTTCTGGTGATAAGATGAAATATAAGAGGAAAAACCGAAGCGGACCGATTTAACGGTCTACGGAAAAAGAGAGGAAACCCTATGGAGATGGAAGAAAAAATCAGGATGGAACTAGGTAAGCTGCATCCTCAAATGATTAAATGGAGAAGACAGCTGCATCAGCATCCGGAGCTCTCCTTTAAAGAAGAGATGACAACGTCCATGATTGTGCAAAATTTGAACAGCTGGGGAATTGAAAACCGGCTTGGCTTAAACGATCAAGGAGTAATCGGTACGATTTATGGAGGAAAGCCGGGACCTACGGTTGCCCTCCGAGCAGATATCGACGCGCTGCCGATCCAAGATCAGAAAACCTGTGAATATCATTCGAAAGTGTCGGGCGTCATGCATGCATGCGGTCACGACGGTCATACTGCGATTTTGCTCAGCTTGGCAAAGGTACTGCAGCAGGAGCGGGAACAGCTGCATGGCAATGTGCGATTGATTTTTCAGCATGCGGAGGAGGTGACACCGGGAGGTGCTCTCTCCATGATTCGTTCAGGTGCAGTGGACGATGCCGCCGTCATCTATGGTTTGCACTTATGGTCGCCTCTGGAGGCGGGAACCGCAGCTTCCGCACCGGCGCATTTTATGGCGGCAGCCGATGAGTTCAGCATCGAAATTGTAGGCAAGGGCGGACATGCGGGGTTACCGCACGAAACGGTTGACAGCGTGATGATCGGTTCTCAGCTGGTGGTGCAGCTGCAGACGATCGTCAGCCGGAGCATTAATCCAGCGGAGCCAGCAGTGGTTTCTGTCGGTTCCTTCCATGGGGGAACAGGCTTTAATATTATTGCGGACCGCGCTAAGCTAGAGGGAACGGTGAGGACGTTCAATACACACACTCGAGACCAAATTGAGCAAAGAATGCATGCTCTGTGTACACATATTGGCGAGATGTTCGGTGCCTCGGTGACATTGAAATATAACCGGGGATATCCTCCGGTTGTGAACCATTCTGCGGAGTATGAACGGTTTCTCAAGGTGTCGGAACCCATTTTTCAGCCGCATTCACCCCTGCTGCTTTCCCACGTGATGGCGGGAGAGGATTTTTCTTACTATTTGGAGAAAATACCTGGATGCTTTGTGTTTGTCGGGGCCGGAAATACGAAGGAAGGCATCATCTCACCGCATCATCACCCTTTGTTTGATATCGATGAGAGGTCCTTGCTGCTGGGTGCTGAACTGCTGCTTCAGCTGGTCCTCGATTATCAGCGGTCGAATCCGGCAATTATTAGCTGAATGAGTTACAGGCTAGCGGGTGAACCTATTGGATGCAATACTTATTTCCTTGACGATCTGACAAAGATGGAGGAGGTACACCCATGGATCGAACACTCAGAGAAATTATGACCGACGAATGCTTCTGTGTAACAAAACAGGACAACGTGTATGAGACAGCAGTGAAAATGCGCGAACACAACATTGGTTTTGTTCCCGTTGTTGAAGGCAGAAAATTAGTGGGCGTCATTACGGACCGAGATTTGGTCATCCGAGGATATGCAGATAAGAAATCCGGCTCCTCCAGCGTGGAAGAAGTGATGAGCACGGATATTACTTGTGCTTCACCGGATACATCGGTTGACGAAGCTGCGAAGATGATGGCCCAAAAACAGATTCGCCGTCTGCCTGTTTGCGAGAACGGAGAACTGATAGGGGTTGTAGCCATCGGCGATATGGCGGTTCGCAATATCTATAAGACAGAAGCAGGACATGCGCTCAGCCAAATTTCCGAGCCTCAAGGCAGCATGAGATAAAGTGAAAAAACGGATCTCCCATTGAATGGGAAGATCCGTTTTTATTTTTGTCCAGCTTTTCGAAAGCCAGCTGCTTCCGCTTCGGACTCCGTACAGAACCACATTTCTGGCTTTGTCACATCATACTGCGGTGACTCCGGAGTGTGATATATTTTTTCCTTTGATGAATTGATATTGCCTTTAATCATCGGGGATGCACAGTTTGCTTCGCTAATTGGATCGGATGAAGCTGCAGCAGGAGCATTCTCAGTACTATTCCCGGTTCCCCATAGCCCTAACTGATTCGACGATGCCGTTTGCTGCAGCGTGAGAAAATGCTCTGCATAGAGCACATCCGGAGGAAAGGTAGATACTTGCGCATAGCCTTCTGCAATTAATCGTTCATTGAACATGACAGCATCCCCGCTGATAAATACATATCGAAGCAGTCGGCCGTAACGATCTTGATCGGATACGTCCCGGAATAGGATAATGTCGTTTCCTTCCAGCTGTTTTTTGGTGAAATTAGAAGCTTCTTTGCCATACGCTTCGACTGGAGAGCCCGGCTTAACCGTTTCTGGTGTGTCAACGCCGATTAAACGGACCTTCTCCCCGGTGGAAAGCTCGAACGTATCTCCATCTACGACTCTTTGTACGGTGGAGAACTCGGGTGTTTTCCCTTCAAGCTCTGGATAACGATCTAAGATGTCTTGAATCCGCTGCTCTTCGCGATCCGGTTCCAGCGAACTGCATCCGCCCAGGACGAATAAAAACAACAAGAGCAGTTTAAAAAAATGAGAAAAATGTAAATGGCTTGTCATGATGCTGTACACTCCTTGAAGTCAACCTGAGATTTACGCACATGTTCTATTTGCTTGGATGTGCCTTAAACGTGTGAAAATGAACAGTTTGCATTATACTACGAATAGTGCATCGATGAAAGGTGATGTAAAGAAAAGAAGGGGGCGCACAGGTGAACGCTATGAATAGGCCGCTCATTGTACAAGCGGATGGAACCGTACTGCTGGAAATCGCACATCCTCTCTTTGAAGCTTGTCAGGCGGAATTGGCGAAATTTGCTGAATTGGTGAAGAGCTTGGATGCTTTTCACACATATCAAATCAGCAAGCTCACATTGTGGAACGCAGCCTCGAATGGAATCGACGGTCAGTATGTCGTGAAATGGCTGAAGGGAAGCAGCAAATTTGGAGTTCCTGAATCGCTTGCCCAGGACATTCTGCAATACATCGGAAATTACGGGAAGGTTCAGCTAACCCGTGAAAAGGAAGGCCTGGTCTTGACTTTCTCTGACGAGACTTGCGCCGAGCAGCTTATGCGCGAAACTATTGTTTCACAGTGCATGCTCGGGAAGAAGAGTGAGCTGAGTTTGTGGATTGATCCAGTACATCGAGGTACGATCAAAAGAGAACTGGCGTTACTTGGTTGGCCAATTACCGATATGGCTGGATATGATAAAGGAGAAGAGCTGCAGCTAGAATTAAAAGCTAGAACACCTGATGGAGAACCTTTTGCTTTAAGGACGTACCAGCAGGAAGCCGTAGACCGTTTTTTTGAAGATTCGGTGCATGGAGGAAGCGGAGTATTGGTTCTGCCCTGCGGTGCAGGGAAAACCATGATCGGTATCGCATCGATCATACGCTGTGGAAGCGCCGCTCTCATCCTAACGACGAATATTACGTCTGTAAGACAGTGGAAAAGAGAGCTAATCAGCAAAACGAGCCTGCCAGAAGACTGGATTGGTGAATATACAGGGGAACGGAAAGAAGTAAAACCGATCACCATCGCTACTTATCAAATTTTGACGCACCGTGCCGCCAAAACCGATCCTTTCCATCATATGAAGCTGTTTCATGAGCGAGATTGGGGAATGATTGTTTATGATGAAGTTCATTTACTCCCAGCGCCTGTTTTTCGAGTGACAGCAGATTTGCAGGCGAAAAGGCGTCTTGGATTAACCGCTACATTAATACGCGAGGATGGAAGGGAAAGTGATGTGTTTTCTTTAGTCGGTCCCAAAAGATATGAAGCTTCTTGGAAGCATTTGGAGCAGCAAGGCTGGCTTGCAGATGTAAGATGTTTTGAATTGAATGTGCCTCTTCAAAAGGAATTGCAGACGGAGTATCTGCAGAGTCCTGTTCGTCAGAGAGCGCAAATCGCCGCAACGAATCCGCTAAAGAATGGTCTTGTGCAGCAGATTGTTGAAAGGCATGAAGGAGAAGGAATACTCATCATTGGACAATACCTGGACCAGCTTCATGCTGTAGCAAACCAGCTGCGAGTGCCGCTGATTACGGGGGCCGTACCTCAGCAGGAAAGAGATATGCTGTATGACAGCTTTCGCCAAGGCCGCTTGAACGTATTGGTCGTTTCCAAGGTCGCCAATTTTGCAGTGGATTTGCCGGATGCTTCCGTTGCGATACAAATTTCCGGCAGCTTCGGATCGAGGCAGGAAGAGGCGCAGCGCCTGGGGCGAATTTTAAGGCCAAAGAAGCATCGCAACCGAGCTTACTTCTACAGCATTGTAACGGAAAACAGCAAAGAACAGGACTATGCAAGACATAGACAGCTGTTCTTAATGGAGCAGGGATACCGATATCGAAGGATGAACAGTTTGGAATGGAAGGAGCTGAAAGTCATCGATGAGAATTGAAGAAGCACTTCGGAAAGTGCCTGCCTCATTCCGTACTCAGCTGGAGGATCACCCGCTGATTCGTACGAAACGACAGCATTTGACACTCGCAGGATGCTTAACGGATCCAGCGTGCTTAAAAGATCTGTATGGCGGGCTCTCCTGCGGCGAACAGCAGCTGCTTTCTGCATTGTGGCTTCGATTCGGGGCACATTCTTTTACCACCGAGCAGGCGGTATCCATTGTCATAGAGATGTCTAAGGCCGAGGTGGTACTGGGGATGACTGAGCTGAGGAAGCTGGGACTGCTCTTTACTGCTAGGAAAACATGGGGAGAGAAAATTCACTGTATTCCAAAGGATGTTTACATCGCTCTTCTGCCCGTCCTCCTTCCGGATGTCTGGATCGGCTTGGAAGCAGAATTCCCTGAACAAGATGTGGACGAAGGGGTTCTGCAGCATGCATTGGATTCGGATATTTTTCGGCTGCTCTGCGCCATTGGCATGCGAGGAGAATTGAAGTTAACTCAAAAAGGAACCATCCACAAGAAGGAGCTGCAGCAGCTGACAGGTGCATTGCAAATTGAGAAAGAGAAGCTGCAGCCGGTCGGACTGCAGTATGTGCACTGTGAATCTTACACTGAAGCATTCGCTGTCGTATTGGATATGGCTTTAAGGCTTGGACTAGTTCAACAGCCTTTCCAAACGATCCAATTGAATGTGAAGCGTTTGGGTCCTTGGCTGCACATGACGGCAGATGAAAGATGCCAAGTTCTGTTCGAATTGTGGGAGAAGGTCGCTTACCCGAAGGAGCTGCCGCTGCAAATGGGCTGGGCGCTTCTGTATTTATTAGAGCCGAACCGGAAGTACAGCTGGGGGCAAATGGTGAACGCCATCTTAACACAGTATCCAGACGGAACGCCGGAGGCAATTTCCGATCAGCTTCTGAACCGTATATTACTGCCGATGGCTGCCCTTGGTTGGTTCGGGATGGAACGTACAGATCACGATTGGAAAGTATGGAGGAGGCAGCAGGAAGCAGAAACAGAGCATTTCTACATACAACCGAATGGAGAAATCATTGTTCCACCTCATTTATCGCTGCCGATTAGATGGGAGCTGGAGCTGCTGCTGGAGAAGCAGCATTCCTTCAGTGTCAATATCACGAGGGATTCGGTACTTCGTGCGTGTGAGCACGGCCGAACAGGTTCGGAAATCATCGAATTCCTCAAGGCACACAGCATGTATCCACTCGATCCTTCTTTTGAACAGCTGCTCCGGGAATGGACCTCCGCTTATGGCAAAGCGCAAATCGAAGAGGTTGTTCTGCTGCGCTTTACGGACAAGGAGGACGCTGATCGGTGGCTTCTGATGCCGCATGCAGAGACTGCTGTCGCCGCTAAACTGACCCAGACCATCTTTATCCTTCATCGGGATAAGCTGACTGCGGCGGAAAAGCAGTTGAAAGAAATAAACTGCTTGCCTCAGAAAAAGAGTGATGCCGCTCCGGTTTATCCAACTTGCCCATCGTCGATCGTTATGGACGCAGATGAATCGGATACAATGAACACAGAAGCTTCCAGAGGGGTCGTATACACCGTTCAGGATTTGCTGCTCTATCCCTTAGATACAGATATCCCCAAAGCGCAGGACATGTACGGAGAGCTGCGAGATATTCCGGCAATGTGGACGAACGGAATGAGGAAGTATCACGAATCGACGATGAAGGATGTCTTCAAGAAGGCGATTGAACTCGGCGTTAAGGTCAGGCTGAGAAATGCGTCTGCCGAAGGGAAGGTAGCGGCCCCGCGCGAGCTGATCGAGCAGCCCTCCTACTGGAATGTTCGGTGCTCTTCAGAAGAAGGTTTATTCACTGTTAACCCTAGGGAATGGGAAGAAATACAGTTGATTTTGCCGGGCATTAATGATAAAACTTAATTAAACCATTATCGTTTGGCTCTTCAGTATGACAGCGCCAAATGGATATAGGCTAAATATAGGGATGATGTTCCCGAGCAAAGGATGATAGTTCATGAGCGTATCGGAAGCAAAGATGCTGGATATGTCTAAGGTGCTTCTTCTCTCTTATGAGCTTGCAGATATGATCCATCATTCCAAGGAGCTTTCCGAATATTTATATTGGAAAGACGTTGTCCTCAGCAACGAGGAAATTCAAAAAGTGGTTGCGGAGCTGTCTAAAGCGAAGGAAAGCTTCGCGGAATGTGAACGCTTTGGCCATTACCACCCGAATTACCATGAAGGTCTGGAAAAAGTAAAGCAGGTGGAGAGCAAGCTTGACAGTTTTGAAGAAGTAAAGCGTTTTAAGGAATGTGAAAACCGTTTGGACGAGCTGTTATACGATATATCTAAAACAATCGCCCATTCGGTATCCGATAATATCAAGGTTCCGACGAACCAGCTCATTCCGGAATCCGGCTGCGGTTCTGGCGGAGCTTGCAGCGGAAATTGCGGGTAAGCAAGCAGTACGGCCCGTTTTCCGGTTGAGAGAAGGGAGTCTCGGTTCATGTTTCGAGATCGTACAGGTCTGATTGTGTGGGTTAATGATTTGCGTTCGACCAGGCCGTTGGAGCGGCTTGGTTCCGTTCATTACGCCTCTAAGAGAATGAATTATGCAGTGATGTATGTGAATGCAGAACAGCAGGATCAAGTGATTCAACAGCTTCAGAAACTCCCTTTTGTAAAAAAAGTAGAGCTGTCTCTGCGTAAAAATATCAAAACCGATTATAATAGCAAGCATGCAGATAAGACAAGCTTTTACGGATTATGATGCCATGCTGATGCGGCAGTCTATTTTCCCCTTTCCGGGGGATTTTTTTTATACTTTCAACTCTTTTGTTCCATTCTTTTTGTCATAGAAAAATGATCATGATTGCAGTATGATAGAAGAAAGAATGGATCGGCAGTTTCCAATTCCGAAAAGGAAGGAGTGAATTTCATGAAAGATAAAGTAATGAATCGATGGAGCACCTACGAACCTTTTTACATAGAATTAGGGGATAAGAAGGTTGCCGATATTGTCATTACGAACCATGCACGTTTTCGCTGGAGTGATCGAGTGGAGAATACCGATGCCAGAATCGAAGATATTTGCGCTTATTTGTGGGATTGTTTAAAGAAAGGTCAGATAGAGCCTTACTACCGAAATGAACAAGACGTATATCTCGTCGAAGGCGATTTGGTCATGGTCGCGGAATTCGCTCGTATGGAAAACGAAACCGATATCGCAGGCAACCCCCTTCATAAGATGATCATCGTTACGTTTCTAGGGAAAATGTCGGAAACGATAGAACTTCGAGATTTAAAGTCCTATTATTCGTGGCTGAGACATTCCAGACGGATGACCTTAATCAAAAACAGCCGTAAGAGGAGATAATCACTTGTGATCGAGCTTTTATATTTGATTGGACAGTAGCGGTAACATCTTGAGGCTGCTGTCTTTTTTGCATGAGGAATGGATTCATGCCGCAGGGGTCGATTTTGCGTGTGTGTATTTAGGCAACCTTGGCTCACCGCTGGATGTCGGATAGGTAACTAGAAGATGGAGGACGGGGAGTTTAAGAATAGATCGGAGGGACCGACTTATGGCTTTTAATTTTCATCAGCTGCACATTTTTTATACGGTAGCGGAAAGGGGAAGCTTCTCAGCGGCTGCACAGCTGCTTCATATGTCCCAGCCGGCCGTTACGATGCAAATTCAAGCGCTGGAAGACTATTTCGGAACGAAGCTGTTTCATCGTTCGACTAAAAAGGTGGAGCTTTCCGAAGCGGGCAAAACGCTGCTGCCCTACGCGAGAAAAAGCATTGATTTTATTAAGGAGACGGACCAGGCCATGTCACGCTACACGTATGGATTGAAGGGGCAGCTTCAGCTTGGTGCAAGCTTGACGGTTGGAGAGTATTTGCTTCCACGGCTGTTGGGCCCTTTTTCTAAGGAATATCCGAACATTACGGTGAAGATGAAGGTCATGAACACGACGCAAATTGTAGAAGAGGTTCTGACACATCAGCTTACTTTCGGCCTTGTGGAAGCAGAGGTCGAACATGCGGAGCTCCATGTGGAGGCGGTGCATAAAGATGAGCTGTGTTTAATTGTACCGCAAGGCAATCCGCTGTACGACAAGGAGAAGGTGACGATTGAGGAAGCGCTGACTCAGCCTTTCGTATTAAGAGAGCAGGGGTCAGGAACGCGTCAAGTGATGGAAGAAGCACTGCTTCAAAACGGGATTTCTCCGGAACGGCTCAATATTGTCATGGAGCTGGGCAGCACAGGCGCGGTAAAATCGGCTGTCGAATCTGGACTCGGGGTCAGCATTTTATCGAAGTCTTCGGTGAAGCACGAGACCGCCTTGGACATTGTTCGCACGAAGGAAATCGAAGGGATCCCATTTGTTCGCCATTTTAATATCGTTTATTTTAAAGAAAGACTGCTGCCGATTTCAGCTGTGACCTTCCTGACTTTTATTAAGGAAAACGATCTGAGTAAGTGGCTTTAATCAAGGGAAGTTTAGTTGCGAAGGAGGAATTTGTCATGGAGCTGAATGGATGGGCTGATTTGCATTCTCACTCCACTGCCTCGGATGGTACAGAGGCTCCAAAGGATAATGTGCGAATGGCTCAGGAAGCCGGATTGACTGCCGTGGCGATCACCGACCACGATACGGTTGCAGGTGTGCGGGAAGCATTAGCTGAGGGCAGGGAACGGGGGATAGAGGTCGTTCCAGGAGTGGAGATCAGCACGGTCATGGGCGGCATCGACATTCACGTGCTGGGTTATTTTATCGATACGGAAAACGACCTGCTGTTAGAACGACTAGATTCGCTGCGCAAGGCACGCTACCGCCGTAATTTGAAAATCATAGAAAATTTAAACCGACTAGGTATTAATATCCGCTTGGAGGATGTCACGGAACGAGCCGCCAAAAACGGAAAGGACGAAACCGTCGGTCGGCCTCATATCGCAGATGTGTTAGTTGATCGAGGGATTGTTGATTCAATGCAGGAAGCGTTTGAAGTGTATTTGGACCGAAAAGGAAAGGCGTATGCCCAAGTTGAGCGCATTCGGCCGGAGACAGCCGTGCAGTGGATCCGAGAAGCGGGCGGCGCTGCCGTCCTTGCCCATCCTGGAATATACCATAACGATGAAATCGTTCAAGAGATCATTGTCTCTGGAATCGATGGGATCGAGGCTTACCATTCGGATCATTCTGTACAGGATGAAGAGCGGTATTTACGACTTGCACATGAGCACAAACTTATCGTCACCGCCGGTTCGGATTTTCACGGCACAAGGCAGGGGAATGTGTTTCACGGGGCACTTGGTTCAAAACGCATTGACATGAAGGCTGTGCATGCGTTGAAGGGCTTGAGCCAGCAGATGAAGGAACAGACTTAGATCAGCATAAAAAAACGCCCGACGGCGTTTCAATGTGGTGAGTTCATACGAGTATAGGGAAGGTGTGGGAATACTTCCGGCAATCCCCACACCTTTATTCTACAATCATCCGATGACAGCAAAAAACTGTAGCCTTCCTATACAATCTCCGATTTCATCTGCTCGATCTTTTCCGGGTCAGGCGTAACGAACAGCGTTTTCTGGTGATCATAAATGACAAAGCCCGGCTTCGCTCCGCTCGGCTTCCGCACATGGCGAATGAAGGTATAGTCGACCGGCACTAGACTGGACTCCTTCGCCTGAGAATAATATGCGGCGAGCATCGCCGCTTCTTCAAGTGTGGCATCACCAAATTGCTGGCTGCGGATGACGACATGTGAACCGGGAATATCCTTCGTATGCAGCCATGTATCTGCAGGTCCTGCGACTCGGTTCGTTAAGTAGTCGTTCTGTGTATTATTTTTGCCGACATAGATATCGATGCCCTCGCTGGAGGTGAACCGCAGCAGCTTTGGCTTGTCACTTTTCTTTTTGCGTCGTTGTTTACTGCCGCGATCCCGTACGTACCCCTGCTCAATCAATTCTTCTCTCATTTCCTCTACATCGGCAAGAGAGGCATACTCCAGCTGTTGGAGCAAATTATCCAAATATATGATTTCCTCTTCAGCCTGTTTCATCTGCTCTTGAACAACCTTCACGCTATTTTTCGCTTTGCTATATCGTTTAAAATAACGCTGCGCGTTCTCTGCCGGAGACAAAGCAGGGTCAAGTGCAATCGAAATGACCGCCTGCTCCTCGTCATAGTAATTGACTACCTCTACTTCCGTAGAGCCCCTCGGAATGGCGTGTAAAGAGGCAGTCAACAGCTCGCCATAAATGCGGTATTTTTCAGAGTGATCGGCATCGGTGAGCGTTTCTTTTAATTTCTCTATTTTCTTCTCGTTTTTATTTCTTTCATTTTGCAGCAGCCTTTTGAGATTACCGGTTTTTTGCTTGATCGTGTCTCGCTCTGCTTTATCCCCGTAGTATTCCTCGAGCAGGCTGCTCAGCGTTGCAAACGTGCGTACATTGCCCTCGATATGAAGCAAATCGATACAGTAATAAACGAATTTTTGCTTGCGCGGTTCCTCCTTGATACAAGGAAAAGCGGGCTCTGCGCGGAGCGACTGCATGAATTGAGTAAATTTCTCGGCAAAGTCCTTTGCGGCAAGCGGCTCTAGGGTTTGAACGAGTCTCTTCTCGTCGATTCCGCTCCGATACAGCAGCTCTTTGGCCGCGAGTGGACTAATTCCTTTCCACTGCTGAACAACCCACTCCGACATGGACTGTTTTTCTTCATTGTTTGCCGTTTGCTTCAAGAGCTCCAGAATCTCAGCGGAAGAAGCAATGAATGGGTCTTTTTTATCCTGTTTCGGCGGTTGGGTGTAGGGCTGACCAGGCATGACGATGCGATAAGAACTTACCGCAGGGGTCACATGGTGAATGCTGTCCAGTACGGTATTCGTTTTTGCGTCAAGGAGAATGATGTTGCTGTGTCTGCCCATAATTTCAATGATGACGGTTTTCATACTGAGATCGCCGAGCTCGTCTCTTTGACGAATGTGCAGCTTCAGAACTCTCTCCAGATCGGGCTGTTCGACGGACTGAATAATTCCTCCTTCACAGTGCTTTCGAAGCAGCATACAAAACATAGGCGCCTCAAGCGGGTTGTGATACTGCTTTTCCGTCAGATGGACTCGGGGATAAGTAGGATTCGCGGAAAGAAGCAGCTTGACGTTTTTGCCTGCAGCCCGAATCTGCATGACGATGTCTGAATCCGCCGGCTGATGAATTTTATTGATTCTACCTTCGGTCAGGGAAGCCAATTCATGAGTTAATTTATATAAAAATAATCCGTCTGTTGCCATAACACATGTCTCCTATCTGTAATCACTGCAGCTTACTCTACCTATCATGCCATAACTTGAGCGGAAAATGTAGCAGAATTGAAGTGCATTTTAGCCCGTCCGGGAAAAATGGGATATTTTCCGGCTTGTCTGAATACATTTGTGCTAGTACAGGTTATTGGAGGGGAGTATTGGGATGAGTTCGAAAAAGTGGTTTCAAATGACCCCGCAACAAGCGCTTCAAAGCATGGATGTGCAGCCGCAGCAAGGACTTTCCTCAAAAGAAGTCAAACGGCGGCAAGAGCAGCACGGTCTCAATGTTCTAACGGAAGCAGACGGGGTGTCGCCAATCACTCTGTTTTTAAACCAATTCAAAGATTTTATGGTTTTGGTGCTGCTGGGTGCGACACTGATTTCGGGACTGCTCGGTGAGTATTTAGATGCGATTACGATCATTGCCATTATTTTCATTAACGCCATTCTGGGATTTGTGCAGGAGTTTCGGGCGGAAAAATCGTTAAGAGCGCTGAAAGAGCTCTCTGCCCCCATGGCCAAAGTGATGCGCGATGGTCAAGTGATGGGTGTACCCGCCGCGGAATTGGTTCCGGGAGATATTGTCCTGCTGGAAAGCGGGGATCGGGTGCCTGCGGATATACGAATCCTGGAGGAAAGCGGCTGCTATATTGAGGAATCGGCGTTGACGGGTGAATCCGTACCGGTACATAAGCAAAGCGAAGCCATTGAGCAGGAGGATATTGGTCTAGGAGACCAAAGCAACATGGCGTTTATGGGTACGTTGGTGACGAGAGGAAGCTTCAAAGGGATCGTCATGGCGACGGGAATGAAAACCGAAATGGGGAAAATTGCCGACCTGATTCAAAATACGGACGAGATGGAGACTCCGCTTCAGCATCGCTTAGAGCAGCTAGGAAAGATTCTGATCGTTATCGCGATCGCTTTAACCATTATGGTCGTCGTCGCAGGGATTCTGCACGGTCAGCCGACATACGGGATGTTCCTTGCAGGCGTCAGCTTAGCCGTAGCGGCCATACCTGAAGGGCTGCCGGCCATTGTCACGATTGCACTCGCACTGGGAGTGCAGCGAATGATCAAACGAAAGGCGATCGTTCGCAAGCTGCCTTCTGTAGAAACGCTCGGCTGCGCTTCCGTGATCTGTTCGGATAAAACCGGCACGCTCACCCAAAACAAAATGACGGTGACCCATTTATGGCTAGGCAATCAATTATACGAAGTGAGCGGTGAAGGGTATAAACCGTACGGGGATATTTTAAGCAATGGAAAAGCCGTTGACATTCGAGGCGATCAAGCACTTCGAAGACTGCTGCAAATTTCGGTGCTGTGTAACAATGCAGAGCTGACAGAAGTGTATCCTGAGCAGCGAAAGAAGCAAAAGCAACAGCTGGAATCCGAATGGAAAATAAATGGGGATCCTACAGAAGGAGCGCTCATCGTACTGGCTGCCAAGGCAGGTATGACAAAGCAGTCGATAGAGGGGCTTTATCAACGGGAAGCGGAATTTCCGTTTGATTCCGAACGTAAGCGAATGTCTGTTGTAGTGCAGCATCAAGGCGGCCGGCTCGCTTTTGTGAAGGGAGCTCCGGATGTAGTCGTCGAGCAGTGCAGTTATATATTGTGGGAAGGAAAGGTGATTCCTTTCACACAGACCTTGAAGCAGAAGGTGCTTGCCGCCAATGAGGCGATGGCACGATCGGCTTTAAGGGTTCTAGGGCTATCCTATCGCGAAGTGAAGCCAAGCGAGGTTTGCGGAAGTGAAGCGGAAGTCGAATCGCAGCTCGTATTCGTCGGTTTGACGGGCATGATCGATCCGCCGCGTAAAGAAGTGAAGCAGGCGATCGCGAAATGTAAGCGCGCAGGCATTCGCACTGTGATGATTACCGGCGATCATAAAACGACGGCCGAAGCGATTGCCCATCAGCTGGGGATGCTTCCGCAAAAGGGCATGGTGATTGACGGCAGACAGCTTTCAGCCATGAGTGATGAAGAGCTGGAGAAGCGGGTAGAGGATATTTACGTTTATGCACGTGTATCTCCGGAGCATAAGCTGAGAATTGTAAAGGCGCTGCAGAATAAAGGGCACGTTGTGGCTATGACGGGCGACGGCGTCAACGATGCGCCGGCGATTAAGGCATCGGATATCGGTATTGCCATGGGCTTCACAGGAACAGATGTATCCAAGGAAGCCTCATCGCTTATCTTAAGTGATGACAATTTTGCGACGATAGTATCAGCCATTGAAGAAGGACGCGGAATTTACGAGAATATTCGCAAATTTATTCGTTACTTGCTGGCGTCTAATGTGGGTGAGATATTAGTCATGTTTTTTGCAATGATGGCGGGATTGCCGCTGCCGCTCGTACCGATTCAGATATTGTGGGTCAATTTGGTCACCGACGGGTTACCAGCGATGGCACTTGGAGTGGATCCGTCAGAAAGCGATTTGATGGAGCAGAAACCGCGTCCGGCCAAAGAAAATATTTTCGCACGCCGTCTTGGATGGAAAATTATAAGCCGCGGTATTCTTATAGGTATTTGCACGTTAGCCGCGTTCTGGCTTACGCTCCGGGAAAACCCAGGAGATGCGGGTCAATTGATGAAGGCACAGACCGTCGCTTTTGCAACGCTGGTCATGGCGCAGCTGATTCATGTATTCGACTGCCGCAGCTCGCGTTCGATTTTCCAACGCAACCTATTTGAAAACAAGTTTTTGGTGGCGGCTGTTGTTTCCTCGGCGCTGCTCATGCTGCCGGTGTTGTATATGGATGCGCTGCAGCCGATCTTTAAAACCGTTGACCTTATGTTAAGAGATTGGGCATTAGTATTCGTATTTGCCGGTATTCCAACCTTCTTGATGGGGATCGGAAGCGTGATGAAAGGATCTCCGAAAAACAAGAAACGTTCGATTCGCTACAGTTCGCAGCCAACCGCACGTTCGTAATAGCTGTACCTCCAAGGCATCCGCTGGCCGATCAGCATTAGCATCAAGCTGAATCGGCCTGATGGCGATGCCTTTTCCTATAGAGGACCGTATGACCGCTTTGCTGCTGCACCAGCAGAGCGTATATGCATGAAAGTACAAAAAGTTATACGCCTAGTGCCTGTGTTTATTCCTTTCCGTTCGGTATTCTATGGATATAGACAACATCAGCGATATGCTGCTGGATGGGGAGTGAAGGGGAAATGGATATGAATTTTACAAAAATGCACGGCTTGGGCAATGACTTTATTGTAGTGGAAGCTGACGCGCTGCCGGGTAACGCAGCGGAGCTGGCTGTTACATATTGCGATCGGAATTTCGGGATCGGGGCGGACGGACTCGTTTTTATTTTGCCTTCTGATTCAGCCGATGCGATGATGAGAATTATGAATTCGGACGGATCGGAAGCAGAGCAATGCGGGAACGCCATTCGGTGCGTCGCGAAATATTTGTATGATCGGAAGAGAGTAGAACGCGCAGAAATTTCGATTCAAACGATCGGCGCGGGAGTGCAGCAGGTTCAAATCGTCGAACAGCATGGCAATGGATCGGCGAAGCTAGTGAAAGTGGATATGGGTCAACCGATTCTGGAAGGATTGCAGGTACCGACCACGATCGATCAGAATCCTGTAGTGAAGCACCGTATTGAGGCGGACGGAAGAAGCTTCGAATTTACCGCGGTTTCGATGGGCAATCCGCATTGTGTCATCTATGTAGAGGATGCCGTTCACTTCGATCTGCTGGAATGGGGGCCGAAGCTGGAAGTTCATCCTTATTTTCCGAAAAAGATCAATGTAGAGTTTGCTACCGTAAAATCAAAAAGCCATATCGACATGCGTGTGTGGGAGAGAGGAGCGGGTCCGACATTGGCTTGCGGAACAGGCGCCTGCGCCACGCTCGTGTCATCTGTGTTGAATGGACTTACGGATAGACAGGCAACCATATCCTTAAAGGGCGGCGATTTGTTCATTGAGTGGAGTGAAGCGGACGGACATGTTTACATGACCGGCCCTGCAGAGGCTGTCTATCAAGGAACGTTTGCAGTATAGTATTTGAATAGCTTAATGATAGGGCGGAAGGAATCTTCTGCTCTATTTTTATATGAAAGCTTAGGTCCCGCTTGACTTCATTTGAACAGGTCTAAATACGTTCATTTGCTTGTAAAAATAGCAGAAGAGAGCTTCAAATCTATTGTTCCTTTCCCCTAAACGTGGTATTGTAAAAATAATTTTGATAGAAGAAGAGCGGCGGCGCCGTGCGCCAATAGTCGCTTTCTCTGGCTTGGATTAGAAGGAAATTATAATCCCGCTGCAGTTGGCGGAGAGGATGCAGAGGTGAGCACGGTGGAGAAAGATTTGAGAAGCGTATTAAAAAAACAGATTCTCGTGGGCGATGGCGCGATGGGAACGTTTTTATATCAACAGGGTTTTCCAGTCGGTATTTCTTATGAAGAGCTGAATATAACGAATCCGTCGGTCATTGCCGACGTTCATCGACAATATTATGAAGCGGGCGCGCGAGTCATTGAAACGAATACATTTACGGCTACCCGTGAGAAGCTGTCCAAATTCGGTTTGGAGAGCGAGGTTGAGGCGATCAACCGCGCAGGGGTTCGAATTGCTAGAGAAGCCGTAGGGCAGGATGCCTTTGTTGTAGGAGCCGTAGGCTCCATTCGTGGAGGGAAAAAGAAAAATGTACTGCCTTCCATTATTGAGGAGGACTTTAGGCAGCAGGTGACAGCGCTGATTGAAGAAGGCGTGGACGGCATTTTGCTGGAAACCTTCTTTGATGTTGAAGAAATGATGATCGCGTTGAAATTGATCCGCAAGATGAGTGATTTGCCGGTCATCAGCCAATTCGCCGTTGAAGAGGCTGGAAGGACGACAGACGGATTTGACATGGTTCAGGCCTTTCGAATGGTGCTGGATGAAGGAGCCGATATCGTGGGATTTAACTGCAGAAGTGGTCCGAACCGGATGCTTCGCAGTTTAGAAAGTGTAAGTGAGCTCGAAGGCACTCCGTTTTCCGTGTTCCCCAATGCGGGGATACCGGATTATGTTGATGGAAAATATATGTATGCTGCGACTCCAGAATATTTTGCTGACAATGCCCTGAAATTTGCCCGTTTGGGTGCACGAATTATCGGCGGGTGCTGCGGAACGACTCCAGCACACATTTCGGCAATGTCAAAAGCGCTTTCGGCGGCAGAAGCCCAAAGTCTTGAAGCAGTGCCGCAGGTTCAGCCGGAGCGGACCGAAAAATTCGAAGCGGGGAATTTTCCGAAGCCGTCACCTATTGAAATCACGAAGCTTGAAGCGCCTTCCTTGCTGGAACAGGTGAAGCAGCGCCACACCGTTATCGTGGAGCTGGATCCGCCGAAGGATTTGAATATCGATAAGTTCATTGAAGGCTCGCTGGCGCTGAAAGCTGCAGGCGTGGACGCGGTTACGATGGCGGACAACTCGCTTGCGGTGACAAGAATGAGCAATTCGGCTCTAGCCTATCTGCTTCATGATAAGCTCGGAATTCGTCCTTTGGTTCACATCGCCTGCAGGGACCGGAATTTGATCGGGACGCAGTCCCACCTGATGGGCTTCCATGCGATGGGCATTGATCATGTGCTCGCCGTCACAGGGGATCCCGCCAAGTTCGGTGATTTGCCGGGTGCGAGCTCCGTGTATGATTTGACGTCGTTTGAAATTATTCGCATGATTAAGCAGCTGAATGAAGGGGTAGCATTCTCCGGCAAGCCGCTGAAGCAAAAAGCGAACTTCGTCGTAGGCGCCGCCTTTAATCCGAACGTAAAATATTTGGAGAAGGCTGTGCAGCGATTGGAACGCAAGGTAGAGGCCGGTGCGGATTATATTATGACACAGCCGGTTTATGATGCTCGTCTGATCGAACAAATTTATGAAACCACGAAGCATTTGAATGTGCCGATCTTCATCGGCATCGCTCCACTGGCCAGCGGTGGCAATGCGGAGTATTTGCATAATGAAGTGCCAGGAATTCAGCTGTCCGATGAAGTACTCAACCGCATGAAAG
Organism: Marinicrinis lubricantis; assembly: GCF_042658665.1. NCBI lineage: Bacteria > Bacillati > Bacillota > Bacilli > Caryophanales > Paenibacillaceae > Marinicrinis > Marinicrinis lubricantis. Next base: position 201,022 of record NZ_JBHSQV010000036.1, on the reverse strand, counting down.
GCTTGAAGGGTGAAGAAGGACGGGCCATGGGAATTCAAATTGCCAAAGAGCTTCTCGACACCGTTGTACAGTATTTTAACGGCATCTATTTAATGACTCCATTTATGGCATATGACATGACGGTGAAGCTGACGAAGTATGTGTGGGAAATTACCAAACGCCCTGATTTTCACTTGTACCCGCTCACAAAATAAACTACAATAGGTTAATGAATCAATGAATTTCAGGTCTTTTGGGATTCATTAGGATGTGATGCGTATGCTGTATAGCATGACCGGATTTGGACTTGCGGAAAGCCAAGCTGAAGGCTTTCGGATGAAGGTCGAAATCAAATCCGTCAATCATAGATATTTGGAAGTGACCGTTCGAACAACCGATCGGGAATGGATATATTTAGAGGACGGAATTAGACGAACGCTTCAGGAGCGAATCAAGCGGGGACGTGTGGACGTTCATGTCACGATTGCATTCGACGCTTCTTCCGAGAAGCATTGGGAAATTGATTGGGCCGCCGCGGACGGGTATGTTCAGGCAGCTAGACAGCTTCAGGCGAAATATGAGTTAGACGGGAACCTGACTCTTCAAGATTTGCTTAACCAGCCTCAACTTCTTCGGTTGGAAGAGCGTGCTTCAGGTGCTGAAGCTGTCGTCGAGCCACAATTTATGAAGTGCTTGGACCGTGCAATCGAGGCTTTGCTGCAAATGCGTCAGGCGGAAGGAGCCCATCTTCGAGATGATCTCCTCAGACGACTCGCCTCTGTAGAGGCAATCTGCAGGCGCATGACAGAGCTGCAGCCGGCTGCAGAGGAGCAGATGCGCCAAAGACTAAGGCAGCGAATTGAGAACCTCCTGCAGGATGAAGAAGCTTTTGACGACAATCGCTTTGCGATGGAAGTGGCTCTCATGACGGAAAAGGCGGACATTACGGAAGAACTGACAAGACTTCAAAGCCATATCTCGCAGTTGAAGGGTTTACTGGATGTGAGGGAGCCTGTAGGAAGAAAGATCGACTTTCTCATTCAGGAGATGAACCGAGAGATTAATACGATCGGTTCCAAGTCCCACGCGTTAGAGATTATTCAGAGTGTTGTTGACTTGAAATCCGAGTTAGAGAAGATTCGGGAACAAGTACAAAATATTGAATAATCATCCCGTAAATGTATAGGACAACGGATAGGTGTGAATAAGTAAAGGGAGGAACAGTAATGGCAATCAAGCTCATCAACATTGGTTTTGGAAATATCGTTTCCGCGAATCGGATTATTTCCATTGTAAGCCCGGAATCCGCACCGATCAAAAGGATTATTCAAGAAGCGCGAGACCGGCATATGCTTATTGACGCTACATATGGACGCCGTACTCGTGCGGTGATCATTACGGATAGTGACCATGTGATTCTTTCAGCCGTCCAGCCCGAAACGGTTGCGCACCGGTTAACTGCGAAAGATGACGACCAAGATGAATAGAGAAGTGGGGAAATAATGGAAAAAGGCATTCTCATCGTATTATCCGGCCCGTCCGGTGTCGGAAAAGGAACAGTTTGCTCTGCATTAAGACAACGCATCAAGGATCTGACCTATTCCATTTCCGCGACGACCCGAGCTCCTAGACCCGGAGAAAAGGACGGCGTCAATTATTTTTTTAAAACGAAAGAACAGTTCCAATCGATGATTGAGCAGGACGAACTGTTGGAATGGGCAGAGTATGTAGGAAACTACTATGGCACTCCAGCCGGATTTGTGCGAGATACGCTGGACAGCGGGAAAGATATTATATTGGAAATTGAAGTACAGGGTGCTCTAAAGGTCCGAGATAAGTTTCCGGAGGGCGTATTTATTTTTCTCATTCCTCCCTCTTTAAACGAGCTTCAAACCCGCATCCAAAACCGCGGTACGGAAACCGAGGAAACGATCCGCAATCGAATGTCCGTAGCCAAGGAAGAATTAGGCATGATGATGAAGTACGATTATGTGGTCGTGAATGATGAAATCGATTTGGCATGTTCTCGCATCGAGTCGATTTTAACGGCAGAGCATTGTAAAAGGGAACGTGTTATGCCTGCAATTAAAAAAAGAATACTTGAGGTGAATTGATTTATGCTTTATCCTTCAATCGATGAATTGGAAACCCAAGTGGGAAGCAAATATTCTTTAGTCGTTGCCGCATCCAGAAGAGCGAGACTGCTGAGAGACGGGGCAGCGAGTCAATTGCAAACTCCTAGATCTCACAAATTTGTGGGCAGAGCGTTGGAAGAAATTTATCATCATATGGTGACGGTAGAAGAAAAGTAATGCAATGAATGTAACAACCTTTATGGTTGTTATTTTTCTTTCTGAGCTTGTTTCGGTCGACCTGGACAGTCGGCCAGTGGAACGACGATAGTGATGGCATGGGAGTGGTGAAACGAATGCTGAAAGGAAAAAGAATCATAGTAGGGGTCAGCGGCGGCATTGCCAGCTATAAAGCAATAACCCTATGCAGCTTGCTGTATAAAGCGGGAGCCGATGTGAAGGTGATTTTAACAGAGTCGGCGACGAAGTTTGTAACTCCACTTACGTTTCAAACGATAGCCCGCGGCAACGTGTATACAGACACGTTCGAGGAACGGGATCCGAAAGTGATTGCGCATATCGATGTTGCGGATCATGCTGATTTGGTCATCGTTGCACCGGCTACCGCGAATATCATCGCCAAGATGGCTCACGGTTTGGCGGACGATATGCTCAGTACAACGCTTCTTGCTACGACAGCGCCGATCTTGCTGTCTCCGGCGATGAATGTACATATGCTTGCCCACCCGGCTGTTCAGCACAATTTGCGGCTGCTCTCTGAGCGCGGAGTACAGGTGATTGACCCGGCTGAAGGACAGCTTGCCTGCGGCTATACGGGGAAAGGACGGCTGCCGGAGCCAGAGCAATTACTGCAGGCGATTGAGTCTTATTTCAGCCAGCACCTGCTGCTGCGCGGCCGTAAGGTGCTCATAACAGCGGGCGGGACGCGTGAGCGGCTTGATCCTGTTCGTTATTTGGGCAATGATTCCTCCGGAAAGATGGGGTTCGCTCTCGCCGAAGCTGCGGTGCAAATGGGAGCAGAGGTAACGTTAATTGCCGCAGCATCCTCTCTGCCCGTCCCTGCAGGCGTTCATCTTGTGCGTGTCGAATCGGCACAGGAAATGTACGGACAGGTCATGCAGCACTTCGATCAAACGGACTATGTATTTAAGGCCGCGGCGGTTGCAGATTACCGGCCGGTCGTACGTGAAATGAAAAAAAGAAAAAAAGGTTCCGAACGATGGGTCATTGAATTGGAACGGACGACCGATATACTGGAAACGATCGGAAAGCAGAAGCAGCACCAATTCGTCGTCGGCTTCGCTGCTGAGACGGAAGCATTAGAACATTACGCAATGGATAAGCTGCGAAGAAAAAACTGTGATTTGGTTGTGGCCAACGATGTCAGCCAAGAAGGTGCGGGCTTCAACTCTGATACGAATATTGTGAGCATATATGGTGAAGAAGGATGCGTTTTGTCCCTTCCGATGATGTCCAAATTGGAGGTGGCCCGACAATTGCTGAAGCTGGCCATGATCCGGAAAGGAGATCAAGGAGGCGGGGCACATGTTCGTTGAAGTCATCGTCGACGTTCCTGCCAAGCAAACAGACCGCCCGTTCGATTATCGCGTACCGGCTGCATTGGTCCCTATGGTAGAAATTGGCAGCCGTGTCGGTGTTCCTTTTGCGGGAAGAGTGCTGCAAGCCTTTGTGATCGGCATCAAATCGCAGACGGAGGTTCCTGCAAACAAAATAAAAGACATTTCGGAGGTGCTCGATCCGTATCCCGTGCTTACACCGGATTTGGTCGAGCTGTCGGAATGGATGAGCCATAAATATTTATGTTCTCGCATTTCTTGTATATTAGCGATGATTCCGAGCGCTTTGAAAGCGAAGTATGAAAGAAGGCTGAGTGTTCGGCCCGATGTTTCCATCTCGGAATTGACACAATCTGAACAAGAGATTGCAGCTTGGGTGCAGGCTAAAAAGGAAATCACATTAGAAGCTTTGCTGGAACAATTTGCGGGCTCCGCTGGAGCAATTCGCCGATTAATTGAAACGGACGTGCTGCTGGAGGAGCGAATGATTAAGAATCGCATGAAGGCAAAAACGCAGCGGATGGTTTTTCCTGCCGAAGATGTTGAGCTGTTAAGGGAAACATTGCTGCATACCTCCAAGCAAGCAGCCAGGCAGCGGGAATTGCTCGAGTATTTTATGGCCAATCCTGCTCCGATCTCATTGTCTGAACTGTCGGCACAGCTGCGAGTCAGCACAGCTGTTGTTCAATCTTTGGCGGAAAAGGGTGCGGTTGTCGTCAAAGACATCGAGGTACTGCGGGATCCTTACGCAGATCGGCACTTTGAGCCTTCAAAGCCGCTAAGATTAACGGAGGAACAGGAAAGCGTATTTACACAGATGAAAAAGGCGCTGCAGGAGAGAGAGCGTCACAGCGGCACTCCGATTCTGCTGCATGGGGTGACGGGCAGCGGTAAAACGGAAGTATATTTACAGATCATTGCCGAATGCCTCCAAAGAGGTGAAGAGGCCATCGTACTTGTGCCGGAAATATCATTGACACCTCAAATGGTGGAACGCTTTAAAGGCAGATTCGGTGATCGAGTGGCTGTTCTGCACAGCCGATTGTCCGGTGGCGAGCGGTACGATGAATGGCGCAAAATCCGAAGACGTCAGGCGCAGGTTGTCGTCGGCGCACGCAGTGCGATTTTCGCTCCTCTGGAGAAGCTGTCTCTCATTATTATGGATGAAGAGCATGAGAGTTCTTATAAACAGGAGGAAACACCGAAATATCATGCAAGAGACGCTGCATTAGAACGGGCGCGACTGCAGCGCGCTATTGTCATATTAGGATCGGCTACTCCATCGCTGGAAAGCTTTCGAGCTTCGGTCCCCTTGCAAAAATGGTCCACCGACCATCCGGAGGATGGCCAGCATGTATTAAGGTTGGAGCTGCCGCATCGAGTTGGAAATAGGCCGCTGCCTAAAGTGCAGGTGGTGGATATGCGGGGCGAGCTGCAAAGCGGGAATCGGTCTATGTTTAGCCGAAGCTTGCACAAGGCGATTGAGGAACGAATAGAGCGCAGGGAGCAGATCGTTCTGATGTTGAATCGGAGAGGATTCTCCACTTTCGTCATGTGCCGCTCCTGCGGGTATGTTGCGAATTGTCCACATTGCGACATTTCACTGACGTATCATCGGCATACGAAGCATATACGATGCCATTATTGCGGTTATACTGAACGGGAGCTGGAAAAGTGCCCAAGCTGCGACAGTCCGCACATTCGTTATTTCGGCACCGGGACGCAGCGGGTTGAGGAAGAGCTGGTGAAGCTGTTCCCCGGTATTCGTGTCATTCGTATGGATGTGGATACGACGACAGAGAAAGGATCGCATGAGAAATGGCTGCGTAAATTCGGGCAGAAACAGGCTGATGTCCTGCTTGGAACGCAGATGATTGCCAAGGGCTTGGATTTTCCGGATGTGACCTTGGTCGGTGTCATTGCAGCAGATACGGTACTTCATTTGCCGGATTTCCGTTCCGCAGAGCGAACGTTTCAGCTGCTCACACAAGTCGCAGGCCGAGCAGGCCGGCACGAGCTGCCGGGTGAAGTCATTATTCAGACTTACGCGCCGGAACACTACAGTATAGAATTGGCGAAGCATCACGATTACGACAGCTTCGCCCGCAAGGAGCTGCAGCTTCGGCATTTGCGGGATTATCCGCCGTACTGCAGGCTGGTCTTATTCACTATAAGTCATGAAAAGGTACAGACCGCGCTCCGCTTCTCGGAGCATTTGGCGTCGGTCCTCAAGGAGACGCTGGATATGACGGCAGCTTCACAAAAGGAACGCGGCGCTCTTCGTTATGAAGTGCTGGGCCCCGTCGCTTCCCCCATTCCGAAGCTAAAAGATAGATATCGGTTTCAGTGCATGGTAAAATATCGGGGTACAGGTGATGTTTCTTCTGCACTCAAAGAAGCACTGGAACGCTGTGAGGAGGCTGCGAAAAGCTTCCAAGTTCAAGTTGCCACGGATGTCGATCCGTATATACTAATGTAAAATAATGATTACCCGCAACATCGTTGGGCAATCGTTCTCGAAAGGAGATTTCAAGATGTCTATACGCATCATCGTTAAAGAACCAGATCCTATTTTAAGAGAGAAGAGCAAGCCGGTCACGAAATTCAATGCCAACTTGCATAAATTGCTGGATGACATGGCAGAGACGATGTACGACGCTGCCGGTGTCGGTTTGGCCGCACCGCAAATCGGAATTTTAAAGAGAGTGATCGTACTGGATCCGCATGACGACAGCACGGGGCTCATTGAAATGGTCAACCCTGAAATCATCGAAAGCTCCGGTGAGCAGCTTGGCCCGGAAGGCTGCTTGAGTATTCCTGGAGTGAACGGCGATGTAAAGCGCCATTTTCATATCAAGGTCAAAGGTCAAGATCGGAACGGCAATGATATGGTCGTAGAGGCGGACGACTTTTTGGCCCGCATTTTCCAGCATGAAATTGACCATTTGAATGGGGTTTTGTTCACGGATATCGCCCTATCGATCTATGAAAGGGACGCTTCAGATGACTAAGCAGATGGCGGCAAACATTTTGTTTATGGGTACTCCGGATTTTGCAGTTCCCTGCTTAGAGGCCCTACTCCATGAGGGGTACTCTATTAAAGCGGTCGTGACGCAGCCGGATCGGCCTAAGGGACGAAAAAAGGTGCTAACACCTCCGCCGGTAAAGGAAGTAGCGCTAAAGCATGGGCTGCCCGTGCTTCAGCCGGAAAAGGTGAAGCATGCATTGGACGAAATTGCAGCGCTGGAACCGGATTTGATTGTGACTGCCGCATACGGACAAATTTTGCCGAAAGCACTGCTGGATCTTCCTCGCCTCGGTGCTATCAATGTGCATGCTTCTTTGCTGCCGAAGTATAGAGGGGCCGCGCCGATTCAGTATGCGATTATGAACGGAGATTCGGTGACGGGTGTGACAATCATGTATATGGAAGAAGGTTTGGATACAGGGGATATGATCAGTAAGGTGGAAATACCGATCGGCCGAGAAGATGATGCGGGAACGATGTTTGACGTTTTAAGCCATGCAGGCGCGAAACTGCTGATGGATACGCTGCCTGGTTTGCTGAGCGGATCGCTTCAAGCTGAGCCGCAAAACGACGAGGAGGCTACATACGCGAAGACGATCAAGCGTGAGGATGAGCGGATTGATTGGACCCGTACATCGAACGAAATATACAATCATGTTCGGGCGCTTTCTCCGTGGCCGGGTGCTTTCACAACATGGAACGGTGAGGTATTTAAAATTTGGAGCGCCGATGATCCTGAGAAAACTACCGCAGCTGGTGATGACACGAAGAGTGCTCCGGGAACCGTACTTCAGGCTGCAGAGGGTATTCTTACGGTACGAACCGGCGACGGTGCTTTGCGGCTGAAGGAAATTCAGCCAGCCGGTAAAAAACGAATGAATGTCGAATCGTTTTTGACGGGCAAAGGAATTCAGACGGGTACTTTGCTTGGAGGGCATGAATTATGAGTACCCAAAAATCGGGCCACCCAAAACAGCGCAGCTTTAAACCGCTAACTCCAAGGGAAGCGGCATTGGACATTTTGACGTCGATTGAAGAACAGAAGGCATACAGCAATCTGTTATTGAATCAAACATTGCAGAAACAGAAGTGGAGTCCGCAGGATTCCGCTTTTATTACGGAGCTGGTTTACGGTACGGTGCAAAGACTGAACACGATCGATTACGTACTCAGCCGTTTTGTTACCAAGGGATTGTCTAAGTTGGCACCATGGGTACGCGCACTGCTTCGAATGAGCGTCTATCAAATCCGATATTTAGACCGGGTACCTGATCATGCGGTCGTGAATGAATCCGTGCAGACGGCCAAGAAGAGAGGACACCAAGGTATTTCTGGGATGGTCAATGGGGTACTTCGTAATTTGCTGCGAACGAAAGATGCTTTTGACTTGGACAGTTCCCTGCCGGAGGCGGAACGCATTTCACTGGCACATTCCCATCCACTTTGGATGATCGAGGATTGGATTCAGCAGTATGGCGCCGAAACTGCAGCAAGAATGGCTGAGGCGAACAATGTCCCTCCTTCTCTAAGCCTTCGGGTCAATCGTTTGCGAGCCACAAGAGAGGAAGTCGTTAAGAAGCTGCAGGAGGACGGACGCCAAGTTCGCCCTTCTTTATTGAGTGAATGGGGGATTGTTGCAGAGAAGTCCGGAAACTTAGCGCTGCATCCATTGTTCCTGGAGGGAAAGTATTCGGTACAGGACGAGAGCTCCATGCTCGTTGCTCAAATGGTAGACCCACAGCCAGGTATGATGGTGTTGGACTGCTGTTCTGCACCGGGAGGGAAATCCGCCCATATGGCGGAATGGATGCAAAATAAGGGCCAAGTGATCGCCAATGATATTCATCCGCATAAGGAAAAGCTCATTCGGGATCAAATGCAGAGGTTGGGTTTAACCTGTGTGAAAACGAATGTTTCCGACGCATCGAAGCTGGGCAGCCAGTTTCCTGCTCAAAGCTTTGACCGCATTCTGCTGGATGCGCCGTGCTCCGGCCTGGGAGTCATTCGCCGTAAGCCGGACTTGAAATGGATGAAGAACCGAGAGGAATTGAAGGGACTTCCTCCTTTGCAGGTGAAATTGCTGGAAGAAGCAGCACCTTTGCTGAAAATTGGCGGATTTTTGGTCTACAGCACGTGTACGGTGGAATATGCTGAGAATGTAGGCGTCGTACAAGCATTTCTGGAGAAGCATCCCGAATTTAAGCTGGATCAAAGCATGAGCAAGCTGCTGCCGCCGCTAGTTACGGAAAACATGAGTGCTGAAGAATTGAATCAAGGATATGTTCAAATTCTGCCGCATCAATATCACTCGGACGGCTTCTTTATAGCACGGCTTTGCAGAACGTGTTAAAATGGGTAGGATTAGCAACAATAATGTTGATGGGACATTACTTTCGGGCGAGGCGAGAGGACTATGATTGTTCCTATGTGCATTCGATCCTAAAGCTGACCATGAAATTGTAAAATAGACAGGTTGTGATGACGTAAATGAAAACGATAGCCGAACCGAAAAACTTTATTTATAATATGACCCTTGAGCGATTGCAGGATTGGCTTCTTGAACAGCAGGAGCCGACTTTTCGCGCGGCGCAAATATTTGACTGGCTGTACGTAAAGCGAATTAACAATTTCGATGAAATGACGAATTTGCCCAAGACGCTTCGTGAAAAATTAAGCAAGCATTTCGAATTCGTAACGCTGGATGAGATTACGAAGTTGGAATCGAAGGACGGTACCGTTAAATTTCTATTTGGCTTGCATGACGGTCATGCGATTGAGACCGTTCTGATGAAACATAACTATGGCAACAGCGTTTGCGTGACTACGCAGGTCGGATGCCGCATCGGGTGTACGTTTTGTGCTTCCACACTAGGTGGGTTGAAGCGAAATCTAAATGCAGGGGAAATTGTGGCCCAGGTTGTTCAGGCACAAAAAATGCTGGATCCGTCGGGTGAGCGTGTCAGCAGCATCGTGATTATGGGATCGGGTGAGCCTTTTGAAAATTATGATGCGACGATGGATTTTCTGCGCATTATGATTCATGAAAAAGGACTTCACATTGGTCAAAGACATATCACTGTCTCGACAAGCGGAATTGTTCCGAGCATGTACAAATTCACGGATGAAAACACGCAAATTAATTTGGCTATCTCCATCCATGCCCCGAACGATAAACTTAGATCCAAACTGATGCCGGTCAATCGCAGATTTCCGTTTGCCGATGTCATCGCGGCCTGCAAGCATTATATCGAGAAGACCGGACGAAGAATTACTTTTGAATATGCGCTGATTGGCGGAGTGAACGATCAGCCAGAGCATGCCGAGGAGCTGGCCCAGGTGCTTGAGGGAATGCTCTGCCATGTCAATTTGATCCCAGTCAATTATGTGCCGGAAAGAAATTACGTCCGTACGCCGAGAGAAGATATTTTTGAATTTCAACGCATTTTGCAGCGGCATAATGTTAACACCACAATCCGGAGGGAACAAGGCCACGATATCGCAGCAGCCTGCGGTCAGCTGCGGGCCAAGCATATGGAGTCCAACGCGAGGTGAAGAGTGGGATGAGAGCGGTAAGCAAGTCTGATGTGGGGAAAATTCGCAGTGTCAATGAAGACCGTTCATTGGTCGTTCTCGATATGAACGGTCTGACCTTGGCGGTTGTTGCGGACGGCATGGGCGGACATCAAGCCGGTGAGGTCGCCAGCGAAGAAGCCATTCGTACCTTGGAGAAGCAGTTGTCCGCCAGTCAAATCCGACCGGATATGCCAATGGATCGGATGGAGCAGACATTAATTCGCGCGATGGAAGAAGCGAATCGCACAGTTTTCCAGCAGTCGCAGAACAACTCGGAGCTGCTGGGTATGGGCACAACAATGGTTGCTGTTCTAGCGGATCATGTCTCTTGGATGATCGGACATGTGGGGGACAGCCGGGCTTATAAATTGACAGATGATGCATTGGAGCAGATTACTGAAGATCATTCGTTAGTTAATGAGTTGTTGAAGCGCGGACAGATTACGATGGAAGAAGCAGTGAACCATCCCCGCAAAAATGTGCTGACCCGCGCACTGGGGACGGATTCCACAGTCACGATCGATACGTATTGGGGTACTTGGAACGAAGGAGACTACTTATTGATTTGCAGTGACGGCTTGAGCAATTTGGTGAACGAAGAGCAAATGCTGTCTATCGTGAAATCGGAATCACCACTTGAGGAAAAAGCGGATTTGCTGGTGAAGCAAGCGATGGATGCAGGCGGTGACGACAACATTACCGTCGTATTGTTGGAAAATCTACTAAACGGTGAAGTGAAGGAGGGTTAATATTGATAGGCACTAGGTTAAGCGGCCGATATGAGATATTGGAGCGTATTGGCGGTGGAGGCATGGCTATCGTATACAAAGCCCTTGATGTGCTGCTTCATCGTCATGTTGCCGTAAAGGTGCTGCGCCAGCAATTTGTGCATGATGAAGATTTTATTCGTCGTTTTCGCAGAGAAGCGCAAGCAGCCGCTTCGCTGTCTCATCCGAATGTCGTGAGTATCTACGACGTCGGACAGCAGGAAGACGTCCATTATATTATTATGGAATATGTAGAAGGCAGCACGCTGAATGAAAAGATCAAGGAACAGGCGCCGATTCCCGTGGAAGAAGCGGTGCATATCGCGGCGCAAATTTGCGATGCGTTAGAGCATGCCCATCATAATCAAATTATACATCGGGATATTAAGCCCCATAACATATTAATTGGTAAAAATGGAAGAGTAAAGGTGACGGATTTCGGGATTGCCCGTGCGGCTTCCAATTCGGACTTGACACAAACCGGCTCCGTGCTCGGTTCCGTTCATTATTTTTCTCCAGAGCAGGCCAAAGGAGTTGCGCAGGGCGAAAAATCAGATTTGTATTCATTAGGCATTGTTTTATATCAAATGTTAACGAATCGCCTGCCTTTCCTCGGCGAAAGCCCGATCAGTGTAGCGCTGAAGCATCTGCAAGAAAATGTAGAGGATCCGCGCTCGATCAATCCGTCAATACCTCAAAGCGTAGAGAATATTATTTTGAAGGCGCTGCGAAAAGACCCTGAAGAACGTTACCAGACAGCTGAACAAATGCTCCATGACCTGGAGACATGTCTTCTGGATCACAGACGCAATGAACCCAAGGCGTTTTTTGATGAAGATGAGGATGACGAGAAGACGATCGTCATGCCCGCGATTAGGCATCCGTCTACAGGTCAGAAGGCGGATTCAGCTGTTACGGACCCAGCCGCCCCCAGCATTCCCGCAGATAGAGTTACGGAAAATCCGGGAGGCCCCGCTGCAGCTAAAAAAAGCAGAAAGCCATGGGTTAAGCCGACAGTCATTATCGGAGTCACCGTGCTCGTCCTGCTGCTGATGTGGTACGGCGTCATGTCCGTCAGGAATATGCTCACGGTTCCTGAAGTGAAGGTGCCGACCGTAACCGGCATGACGCTGGAGCAGGCGGAAGAAGAATTGGAAAAGTACAATTTAAAAGCCGATCCGATTGAAGAGGTCTTCAGCGAGGAATTTGAGGCTGGTGTCGTCATGGAGCAGAGCGAGCAGGATATTACGGTGAAAGAGGGCTCATCTATTGGCCTGACCGTAAGCAAAGGTGAAGAATTGCTGATGATGGAGGATTATATCGGCGAGAAATGGGAAGATGTAGAAGAAGAGGTGCGAAGTCTCGTTCGAACGGATGATCAAATCGAGGTCAAGCAAGATTACAGCGATGAGGAACCGGGAACGATCATTGGACAAACGCCGGAGGAAGGCGAAGAGTTCAATCCGAACAAAGCCGAGATCGTGATCACTATCAGCCAAGGAGAGCAGACGATCCCTATGCCGAATGTCATCGGTGAACCTTTAGCTGAGGCACAAAGCATATTGCTGAAGAATGGTTTGGATTACGATGAGGATGATATCGAATATGTTCCAGATTTCAATGTACCGAAAAATGAGGTTATTGATCAACATCCATTCAAGGAAGGCGAACCAGTAGAGCCTGGTACGAAGATTAAGCTCTTCGTCAGCTCTGGTTATCCCGAAGGGACATTGGAGCCGGAGCAATTAATTGAGGTATCGCCTGAGGTTGTCGGTGAATCATCCAATGTGCGAATCGTGATCAGCGATGCGCGAGGAAACGATAAGGAATGGGCGAATCAGGACATTACGACGGAGACGTTGTTCCGAATTAAGGTGCTGGTAACGCCAGAGAAGAATGCAACGATTACGGTGTATCGCAATGATGCGCTATACGACAGCTGGACGGTTACCTACAAGGATGCAGAAGAAGGCAACACATCCGGCACGCGCAGGAGAAACGATGATGGCGAAGGCAATGGTAACGGCAATGGTAACGGAAATGGAAATAACCATGAGACAGAAGAGTTTCAAAGCAATGAGAATACAGTAGATCAAATCTTAGACGGTCTGAATGGAGACCCAAGTGACGGAGGACAGGATTAATGCCAGAAGGGCTCATTATTAAGGCATTAAGCGGATATTATTATGTGCTTCCTGAAGAAGCTCAGGAACATCGAGTTATTACCTGCAGAGCGCGAGGCGTATTCAAGAAAAGAGGACTCAGCCCGCTCGTTGGAGACCGTGTGAAATATGAGCTGTCAGGAGAGGCGGAAGGAACGGTGACGGAAATACTTCCGCGGAGGACCGAATTGATTCGGCCTCCGATGGCCAACGCGGAGACGGCGGTACTCGTCTTCTCTGTGGCGGAGCCGGATCTGAATCTGCAGCTGCTGGACAAGTTTCTGGTTCATGTGGAAAGTGCGGGTCTCCAGCCTTTTATTTGCTTTACCAAGCGTGATTTGATTCGTGACGAGAAGGGGAAGCACGAGGTTGATGCCGCAGAGCGGCTATACAGCGGAATCGGATACCCCGTATTTATCACGAGTGCTATTCACGGGATGGGCTTTGAGCCGGTGAAAGAAGCTTTAAAGGGGAAAATAGGCGTTTTCGCCGGACAATCCGGCGTCGGGAAATCATCGATGTTGAACGCACTTGTACCCGGCTTACGTCTGGAAACCAACGCGATTAGTCAGAAGCTGGGACGAGGCAAGCATACGACGAGACACGTCGAGCTGATCCGCTTGACAGACGATGCTTGGATTGCCGATACACCGGGGTTCAGCCAGCTTGATTTTATGGATCTGGAACCCGTGCAGTTAGGCAACTGCTTTGTTGAATTTGTTCCTTTTGCTGAAAGCTGCCGTTTTCGAGGCTGCTTGCATCACAATGAGCCCGGATGCAGCGTCATCGAGGCGGTAGAGCAAGGGCGGATCGCGTCCAGCAGATATAAGCATTACCTGATATTTTTGCAAGAAATGAAAGATAAGAAAAGGAGGTATTGACTATGGGCATTGTTATTGCTCCTTCCATACTTTCCGCAGACTTTGCAAAACTTGGCCCGGAAATTGCCGATGTGGATAAAGGCGGTGCGGATTGGATTCATGTGGATGTGATGGACGGACGTTTTGTTCCGAATATTACGATCGGCCCTTTGGTCGTTGAAGCGATTCGTCCCCACACAAAGCTGCCACTGGACGTACATTTAATGATTACTGAGCCGGAAAGATATATCGAAGCTTTCGCGAAGGCAGGGGCGGATATGATCACCGTGCATGCAGAAGCGACGGTCCATCTTCACCGGGCTGTGCACCAGATTAAGGAACTGGGCATTCAAGCCGGCGTTGCGATAAATCCAGCCACTCCGGCTTCCGCAGTAGAGGCTATATTGGATGATGTTGATCTCGTTCTCGTGATGACCGTCAATCCCGGCTTTGGCGGACAGCGATTCATCCCGCAGACGCTGAAGAAAATTGAGCAGATTCGAACTTGGATGAGAGAACGTCATACACCCGACAAATGGATCGAAGTTGATGGAGGCATCCAGGAGGAGACGGCGGGTCTCGTCGTGAACGCGGGTGCAAATGCATTGGTGGCTGGAAGCGCAATTTTTAATCACAGCGATCGAACTGCAGCGATTCAAGCGATTCGTTCGGGAATCGAGGTCAGTCATGCGTAATTTCTTTATCGTTTTCCTGTTCAGCCTGGCTTCGTCATTATTATTGTGTTTATTCGCGTTTATACCGACGATATTAAAGTACGCTTTTTCATTGGGCGCATTTTTAACCGGATTGAAGTTTTTCTCTACGTATGACAGCTGGAAGATGCGCGGCTCATACTTAGCGAGCTCTATCGTATTGTTCTTCATATGGATTATGCTTTATACCGTGTTCGCTTTCGCTTATGACTGGCCGCTTCCAGAAGGGGTTGTACCTGAAGAACAAGGAGCAGCCGCATATTAAAACTGGAATGACTGCCGGACGTCCGGCATATAGATGGTTACAAGAGATCACTTCTTGTAACCATTTTTCTTTTGTTGATCAAGCTGGAAAAAGTGTTCATCGATACCTTCACGAATCAGGGCACTTTTCCGATCATGCCCGAATATATTGTGATGAGAAAGACGTACTTCATGCACCTTATGTTTAGGAGGGGTTAGAATGAAATTTTATACCATCAAGCTTCCTAAATTTTTGGGAGGAATTGTTAAGGCGGTATTGAATACCTTCAACAAAAACAATTGATGTGAAGGTTTCCGAATTGAGGCGGAAAGCGTGAAAGGCAAAAGAAAAAAGCACCAGAGAAGGTGCTTTTTGTCTATGTGCGATTATACGCGTTGTACTTTTCCGGATTTCAGAGCACGTGTGCTGACATACACACGCTTAGGTTTTCCATCTACCAAAATACGGACTTTTTGAACGTTGACACCCCAAGTCCGTCTAGACTTGTTATTGGCATGGGAAACATTGTTTCCTCTTTTCGGACTTTTACCTGTTACAAAACATTTGCGAGACACCGAATCCACCTCCTATCAGAAAAACAACTATGCATGTTTCCATTCAAGAACACAAACACTTACAATATAATATCACATGCGTTTTTTATTAGTCAACGAGGCTTATTGTGCATTTAAAGCCAATTTACTCAAGTTAGGATGAAAGGAGACGACTTTCGACAACAATTTCACGGTTTGGTGAAATCCGCTTTTCTTATTAAATTGAATATAGTAAAATGAGGTAAGTTCAATGTATTCCATTTGAAGCGGAGAATAGTCTGTCAGGTCCAATACTTTCATAGAAACAGAACAGGCAGCATAAATCATGCGTAAGCACGCGGGCATGGAATATGATTTGATTGAATCTCTAAAGGAGATGGTGAGGATGCCGATCGAACTCGTAAACGAAGGCGGGAAAGTTCACGTATCTGATGAAGTCGTATCCGTACTAGCCGGCTCGGCGGCAATGGACTGCTATGGTCTCGTGGGCATGGCATCTAGAAAACAATTTAAAGACGGCATCGCAGAACTGCTGGGCAGGGAAAATTTAAGCCGCGGAGTTGAAGTTCGCAAAGACAACAGCGGTTTACATATTGATCTGTATGTGATTGTAATGTACGGTACCAAAATATCCGAGGTGGCCCATAATATTCAGTCTAAGGTGAAATACGAGCTCGAACAAGTTGTAGGACTGAATGTGGATACCGTCAATATTATCGTCCAAGGGGTTCGTGTATCTCGTTAGGAAGGAGAATATTCTTGGGTAAGCGCTTTATTAACGGTTTGGATTTTGCTAACATGGTTTATTCAGCGGCCGATGTGCTGAAAGCACAGGTGAATACGGTCAATGGATTGAACGTATTTCCTGTACCCGACGGGGACACAGGCACCAATATGAATATGACACTCATTTCGGGGGTGGAAATGCTCCGCAAGAAAGCAACCCATCATTTGGGACAAAATGCGGAAGCTTTGTCAAAAGGGTTGCTGATGGGGGCCAGGGGAAACTCCGGTGTCATCTTGTCGCAAATTTTCAGGGGCGTAGCCAAGGGCGCTGCGGATCTGGAGGAGATGAACGCGGCTCAGTTTGCCGCTGCACTTCAAAAGGGAGTGGATACCGCCTACCAGGCGGTTGTCAAACCGGTGGAGGGAACGATCCTAACGGTCGCCCGGGAATCTGCCAAGCATGGTGTTCAGATCTCCAGAAGAGTTCAGGACATCACCCAGCTGATGGAAGAGGTCTTGAATAAGGCCAAGGAGGCTTTAGCAAGAACGCCTGAGCAGCTTCCGGTACTCAAGCAAGTCGGTGTCGTGGACTCTGGCGGTCAGGGGCTTGTATTTGTGTATGAAGGATTTTTAGCAGCACTGAAGCAAGAGGAAGTCCCGGGCGCGATCGATTATACCCCGATACCGATGCCTGCAGAGCTTCCGGTCGTTTCTGCTGCTGCGCAGGAATTGCAGGAGAAAGCACAGTCCAGACTGGCGACAGAGGACATTGAGTTTCTGTATGATATGGAATTTTTTATTGATATTGCGGAGCGTAAGGTTCCTGGATCAGTCTTTGATATTGAACAATTTCGTCAAGAGCTGGCCAAGGATGGCGATTCCATTCTTGTCATTGAGGACGATCAGTTTGTAAAGGTGCATGTGCATTCGAGAAAGCCGGGCGATGTATTTAATCTGGCCATGCAATACGGTGAATTGAGCCGGTTTCATATAGAAAATATGCGGGAACAGCACCGTAAAATTGTTGATCCCGCGGTTCCGGGAAGTGAAGAACAAAGCATTGTTCCTGTTTCCGGCGCTGTAGATGGTGTAACTGAAGGGAAAAGGAAATTCGGCATCGTGGCGGTAGCCGTCGGTGAAGGAATTTCTGAGATTTTCAGCAGTATCGGAGTCGATTATGTGTTGTCTGGCGGACAAACCATGAATCCGAGCACGGAGGATATCGTGCAGGCCATTGAGAAAGTGAATGCGGAGAAGGTATTCGTACTGCCGAACAATTCAAATATTATTTTGGCGGCTGAGCAAGCCAAGGAGTTGGTGGAAGCCGAGGTTGCGGTGATTCCAGCCAAGACGATTCCCCAGGGAATGGCGGCCGCATTGGCATTCCAGGAAGGTGAGAATTTCGAAACGAATCAGGACATTATGAATCGTGCGTTGTCACAGGTTCGCTCCGGTCAGATTACGAAATCGATCAGACAGACAACCATCGACGATGTAGAAATCCAAGAAGGAGATTACCTGGCGATTTTGGACAGTAAAATTACTGCGGCAAGCAGTGATATCCTTGAAGCGGCGACAGCTTTATTCGAGGCCATGATCGTATCGGGAGACGAAGTGATCACGATTCTTCGAGGTGAAGATGCGCAGCAATCTGAAACCGATCAAATGGTTCAATTTATAGAAGAACGGTACCCGGACGTAGAGTTGGATATACTTGACGGAGGTCAGCCTCTGTACCCGTATTTGTTTGCTGTAGAATGAACGGATTTTGAATGAGGGGGTGCGAACATGGCAGCAGTTCGTATCGTAACGGACAGTACTGCGGATATTCCTAAGGAGATAAGGGAGCAGCTGGGAATCGAGATGGTTCCGTTAAAGGTGCACTTTGGAGAAGAAACGTTTTTGGATTCGGTAACGATTGAGGCGGAGCAGTTTTATACGAAGCTGGAGCAGGCAGATCAATTGCCGACAACTTCACAGCCTTCGCCTGTCGATTTTATGGATGTGTATAAGCGGCTGATTAAAGAGGACCCGGATGCACAGATCATATCCATTCATCTTTCGTCAGCGCTGAGCGGAACTTATCAATCTGCTGTACTCGCTCGCAACATGCTCGAAATCGATGAGCAGATTACGGTTTGGGATTCGAAATCGGCTTCTTATGGATTCGGTCTGCTGGTCGTTGCGGCAGCTAAGGCGGCCCAAAGTGGAAAGACAAAAGATGAAGTGCTGGAGGTCATCCGAGAAATTAAAGGGAACATGGCCCTCTATTTCTTAGTTGATACACTGGAATATTTGCAAAAAGGCGGCCGAATTGGCAAGGCAGCGGCCATGCTGGGCTCTTTGCTGAATATTAAGCCGATTTTATCGATTGATGAAGAAGGCGAAGTGGCGTCTGTCGATAAAGTCAGAGGTCAGAAGAAAGCTTTCGCCCGAATTGTCGATATGCTGAAGCAGCAGTTTGGCGATCAGGAGATTATTGTGATCGAAGCTCATGCGAAAGCAGAAAACTATGCCGATGCGTTCAAAGCGCTCTTGGAGCAGCATTTTGCTGTGCGGTCCGTCCAATATACGACGATCGGTCCGGTCATCGGAACACATGTCGGTACCGGAACGCTAGGCGTTTTTATTTGTCCTGCGACGTATGCGGAATATTTATAACATCCCTCTTACTCAATTAAGCGGAATCGGACCGCAAAAAGCTGAAGAGCTGAACGCTTTAGGCATTGAATCGATTGGCGGATTGTTAGATTATTACCCGTATCGATACGAGGACTATCGTATTCGCGATCTATCCGAAGTGAAGGATGGCGAGAAAATAACCATAACGGGGCAAGTGATTACAGAACCCGTCGTACAAATGTACGGAAGAAAGAAATCTCGGCTGTCCTGTCGAATGATGGTGAACGAGACGGTGATCAAAGCAGTTTGGTTCAATCGTCTCTTTCTAAAGGACAAGCTGAAGCCCGGCCTGGAAATGGTGCTTACGGGAAAATGGGATGGGCACAGGCTGCAGCTCACGGTATCTGAATCTGAGTTCCCCGGCAGGAGCTCTAGTCAAACCGGCGCGCTGCAGCCTGTTTATTCGTTAAGCGGCTCCTTTACGCAGAAGGGTTTCAGGCAGCTCATCGACAAAGCGCTGAAGTCTTACCGAAGCTTGATCCCGGAAATTTTGCCGGAATCGATTATCCGGGATCGCGGCTTGTTAGAGCGGAGTGAAGCGGTCGCTAGAATTCATCAACCCGGTGAAGCAGGAGAAGGACAGGCCGCCCGTAAACGGATTGCTTACGAGGAATTGTTTCTATTCCAAATGAAGCTGCAGGCATACCGGCAAATGAATAAGCGCAGGGCGGACGGCATTGCACATGCCATTGACAGCGGGGAGATCCGAAGGTTCGCAGATTCGTTTCCTTTTACGCTAACGGATGATCAGAAAAAGGTTGTCAATGAGATCATAAAGGATATGAGAGCTCCCAGCTGCATGAATCGTTTAGTGCAGGGGGATGTTGGCTCAGGTAAAACAGCGGTCGCTGCGATCGCACTATATGCGGCAGTGAAAGCAGGTCATCAGGGAGCGTTCATGGCGCCTACAGAAATATTGGCAGAGCAGCATGCCAGGACATTATCGAATTGGTTAGAACCGTTCGGTATGCAGGTAGGATTGTTATCTGGCGGCTTGACAGCCAGACAGAGAAGAGATGTTCTTGGAGGCCTGCAGATGGGCCTGATTGATGTTGTAGTCGGGACTCATGCACTGATTCAGGAGGATGTGCAGTTTCGCAGCCTCGGACTCGTTGTAACGGACGAACAGCATCGTTTCGGCGTGAATCAACGGGCGATATTGCGTAAAAAGGGTTTGAACCCGGATGTCCTAACGATGACAGCTACACCGATACCGCGAACACTGGCGATTACAGCTTTCGGCGATTTAGATGTATCCACAATTCGGGAGCGGCCGAAGGGGCGCAAGCCGATCAAAACGTACTGGAAGAAACCGGACGAGTTCGACCGTGTACTGCAGTTCGTTGAGAAGCAGCTGTCCAAGGGACGGCAGGCGTATGTGATTTGCCCGCTTATTGAAGAGTCTGAAAAGCTGGACGTACAAAATGCGATTGAACTGCATGATTTGCTGCAGGCCCATTTCGATCAGTTTCGAATTGGACTTCTTCATGGGCGCATGAACACAGAGGATAAAGAGCAGACGATGAAGCAGTTCAATGATCGAGAAATTCATATGCTTGTGTCAACAACAGTTATCGAAGTAGGTGTCGATGTCCCGAATGCGACGGTCATGATTATCTATGATGCGGATCGATTCGGCTTATCCCAGCTGCATCAGCTGCGGGGAAGGGTTGGACGGGGCGAGCATCAATCGTACTGTATCTTGATCGCTAATCCGAAGTCAGAGAACGGTGTGGAGCGGATGCAGGCGATGACCGAGACCGAAGACGGCTTTGAAATTGCGCGTAAGGATTTGGAATTGAGAGGTCCGGGCGATTTCTTCGGCACGAAGCAGAGCGGTCTTCCTGAGTTCAAGGTGGCAGATTTGACGCATGACTTTGAAATTTTGGAAATGGCTAGAGACGATGCGGCAGCGCTCGTATCTCAGTCGGCGTTTTGGACCGATTTAAAGTATACGCACCTGCGTGAATTCCTGCAGCGTGAGCAGGTTTTCCAGGGAGAGGTGCTGGATTAGCACAGGGTATGTTGTTTTTGTAAATGGTATGATACAGTCACATTTTGGGCACCTCCATCATAAGCTAATGAATGAGCTTGAGATGGAGGTGTTTTTCGTATGCCGGCAGCTTATGAAAAATATGGGATCAGCAAGGAATTGGTCCAGACGGTGAAGAAGAAAATGAAGGATCCGGTGATCAAACAGAAGGTGACCGATCTCGTCGAGAACGTCAGCAAGCAGCAGCTGCAAAATCCCGCCGCGGTAAAGACGCTTCTTGCGCGCATCAGCAAAATCATGAATTTGTCACTAACGCCTCAGCAATCTCAAGGCATCGTCCAATTTGTGATCGATCAAAAAATCGACCCGAACAATACGTTTCATTTGTTAAAGCTGTGGGGCATGTTCAGGTAGCAAAAAACCGGACCATCTATTAGATTAGACGGCCCGGTTTTTTGTAGTTCGTTTTATTGTCCGCTTTTCAGCTCGGTCCATGCCCGATCATAATCGGTCAGCGTTTCGCCAACATCCAGCAGCCACTCGGTACGATCCAGCTCTTCTTGTGAGAGGAAGATCATCGTGTTCGCGCGGTATTCCTCGCTGTGCAGTGGGTAGGCCGCTTCATTCGGATTGCTGTAGCCGATGTACTCGTAATTTTTTACGCTCACTTCAGGCTCCATTAAATAATTGATAAATTTCTCCGCAAGCTCTTTGTTTTTTGCGCCTTTCGGGATGGCCGTCGTGTCGGCCCAGATTGTGCCGCCTTCTTTAGGTACGACATATTCAATCGCGTCGTTCTCGTCATGAATGAATGCGGCATCCCCGGACCATACGGTGCCGATCCAAGCTTCTTCCGCAACGAATTTCTCTTTAATCGTCTCGGTATCAAAGGCCAGTACATTCGGCAGCAGCGCTTTTAAATCGTCTACCGCCGTCTGCAATTCCTCTTTATTGGTTGTGCTGTTGGAGTAGCCGTTTTTAATCAAGGACATCCCGATCGTCTCACGGGAATCGTTCAGCAATACGACACGGTTTTGATATTCCTCGTTCCATAGATCGCTCCAGCTGTCGACCGGCTCTTTGACATAGTTTTTATTATACGCAATACCGGTTACGCCCCAAGTATACACGATGGAATATTCGTTGCCAGGGTCATACGGCGGCGTTTGGAATGTCGAAACGATATTTTTCAAGTTTGGAATGTTGTCTTTATTTAGTTTCTCTAACAGATCCAGCTCGATCATCGTTGACACCATGTAGTCGGAGGGCTGAATTAAGTCGTATTGGCTTGCGCCTGCCTGCAGCTTGGCAAGAAGCTCCTCGTTGCTGCCGTATTGGTCGTAGTTGACTTTCACATTGTATTTCTCTTCAAAGTCCTTAATGACTTCAGGATCGAAATTATCCGACCAGCTGTAGATGTTCAGCTCTTCCTTGGATTCGGAGCAGGCCGTAAGCGGCAGTGCAACCATGACGATCGCTGCCAGCGTCAGTGTCCAAGATTTCCATTTGTTCATTGCTTAACTTCCTTTCAACTTAAGAATAAATAGTGCAGTTCCACAGTGCCGGTGTCAGGCGATCGATGATACAAGCTTTCGTGCTGAGCACCCGGCAAGGAAAGCTTTATTTATGGAATAAGGGATTTAGACGGATTCATCCGTGTTATTGCCCGTACCATTGCTGTTTCTTCGAACGATTTCCGCCAATGCAACCAAAATGAGCGTAATGACAATCATAACGGTTGCCAGAGCGTTCACCTCGGGCGTTACGCCTCTTTTGACCATGCCGTAGATGTAAACCGGCAGCGTCGTTGAGCCTGGTCCGGATACGAAGAAGCTGATCACGAAATCATCAAGTGACAGCGTCAAGCTGAGCAGTGCGCCTGCGACAATGCTCGGCATCAGCATCGGCAAGGTTACATGCCGGAACGTCTGCCAAGGTGTAGCCCCTAGATCCTGCGCCGCTTCTGCCAGATCGTTTCGCATGCTTTGCAGCCGAGTTGAAACGATCACAAAGACGAACGGGATGCAGAATGCGATATGGGCGATCATGATCGTCATTTTCCCCAGCGGAATACTGAAGTAGCTGAACATCAGCAGCAGCGACAACCCCATGAGCAGATCCGGCAAAATAATAGGCAGATACAGCAGGCTGCTCCAAGCAAACTGCCATCGGAACGAGTATCGGTGAAACGCCAGCGCGGTCATCGTCCCTAGTACGGTCGATACGATGGCAGTCGTTATTGCGATGGTGACGCTGTTCATAAAGGCTTCCATCACCTGACGGTTGTCCAGCAGGGACACATACCAGTCGAAGGTGAAGCCGGACCATACGGCATTGATTCTCGAATCGTTAAATGAGTAAAGTACGAGTACGAACATTGGAAAATATAGGAAGAACAGTACGACATAAGCAAAAGGTGAAAGCCATCGGTTGGATTTCTTCCTCACAGCTTCAGCACCTCCTGTCCGTTCTTCACTTTACCCGCTCGATACTGCCAGTAGAGCAGCACGAGGGACAGCACCATGAGCACCATGGAAGCAGCGGAACCGAACGGCCAATCCCGCGCCGACAGAAACTGGTTTTGAATTAAATTGCCAAGCAGCATGGTCTTGGCTCCGCCCATCACATCCGGCACGATAAACATCCCGATGGAGGAGACGAAAACGATGACGCAACCGTTAATAATGCCGCTTTTGGTGAGCGGCAGAGTGACGTGAAGGAAAGCCTTCCACGGCGTCGCCCCCAGGTCATAGGCAGCTTCCAGCTTATTGCGCTCCAGCTTCTCAAGTGTGACGTAAATGGGGAGCACCATGAACGGAAGCAGCGTATACACCATACCGAGCATGACGGCTCCGTTATTATACAGCAGCTGCAAAGGCTCTTCGATCCATCCGAAATGCATCAGCACCATATTGACGATACCCTGGGACCGGAGAATAACGACCCACGCGTAAGAGCGGATCAGAAAATTAATCCAGAAGGGCAGCATCATGAGCAGCAGCCATATTTTCTGCTTATGCGGCTTTAGGCCGGCAATATAATAAGCTAACGGATAGGCGATCATCAGCGTCAGGAACGTCGTCAGGAAAGAAACGACGAGCGTATCTAGCATGATCTTTCCATACAGGCTGTCGAACAGTCTCGTGTAGTTATGTATGGTCCATTCATAGACCAGCTCGCCGTACAGGCCCCGCTGAAAGAAAGAATAGAGCGCGATCATCAGCAGCGGTGCGGCAAAAAACAAGATGAGCCAAGTGAGGGCGGGTACGGCCAGCCATTTGCCTTTGTTCAGCAACCGAGTCCCACCTCATTTTCTTTGCTCCAGATCAGCTTCACACTCTGTCCCTTGACTCTGGATTGATAGCTTTCTTCATACAGCGTCCAGCGCTCTCCCTGATCGCTGCGTACAAACAGCTTGGTCATACTCCCGGTGAAAACGGCATCCTCAACCGTCCCGGAAATGCTGCTGCCTTCTGAACTAGTGCCTGTATCCACGGCCTTGATATGATGGGGCCGCACACAATACCATTCATCTCCGCGGGCGAATATATTGTTCTCGCCGACAAATTGTGCTACGAAACGATTGGCCGGCCTGCGATAAATCTCTTCAGGGGAGGCAAGCTGTTCAATAACGCCCTGGTTCATGACCGCGATTCGATCAGACATCGTCATCGCTTCTTCCTGATCATGGGTGACATAGATGAACGTGATGCCGAGCCGTTTTTGTAAATTTTTGAGCTCCAGCTGAAGGCTTTTGCGAAGCTGGTAATCGAGTGCGCCTAACGGTTCATCCAGGAGAAGCACCTTCGGGTGGTTGATAATCGCCCGAGCGATGGCCACCCTTTGCTGTTGGCCGCCGGACAACTGGTCCGGCTTTCGTTTGCGCAGCGATGTGAGTTGTGTTTGCTCCAGCACTTCCTGCAGTCTGCGTTTCTGCTCGGCTGCCGCGATCTTCTTCATTTTAAGACCGAAAAGAATGTTATCCTCCACATTCATATGAGGAAACAGGGCGTAATGCTGAAAAACGAGATTCATATCGCGTTTATATGGAGCATGGCCTGTAATTTCTTTTCCTGCCAAATAGATGGCCCCTTCGGTAGGGTGCTCAAAACCGGCAATCATTCGCAGCAGCGTCGTTTTTCCGCAGCCGCTGGGACCGAGGAGCGTTAAAAATTCACCTTCCAACACGGACAGAGACATGGTCGGAATGACCGTCTGGGCATCGAAGGCTTTATAAATTTGTTTTAATTCGATCATTGTATTCATACAGCATTCCCATCCAGTAATCTATAATCTATTAGCGCATATAAAAAAACCACATAGATATCATTATATGCGTAATTTCTGAGAATACTATAGGTTTCGACAAAAAAATCACGAACGATTTTTGGCAGGGGATGGTTAATGATCGTGTCATACTAGATATGGAATGGTGTAGAGGGTCCGGAGCATATGTAGTAGGTGCTTTGGGGGGAGGCGTTTTCCGGGTTACCATTTATTCTCACTGATTACCATACATTTTATCCAGAGGTTGATTTAACACTAAAAACTGGAACAACAGAAGAGATCATCCATTTGATGTTGAAGTACGAATTGGATGGAGCTTTTGTAGCCGCGCCAGTTGAACACACGGAGTCCGATATTATAGAGGTAGGGATTGAGGAGCTTGCGTTCATATCGGGACGACAATTCCCCTCCATTGATCAGCCAGAACAATGGCGAAATCTGACTTTACTGGTGTTTCGTGTTGGTTGTTCTTAAGCACCATAGCTTAACAAGGCTGCACGCTTAGTCTCGCGGCAGCCTCATAATCTCCTTCTAAAAAAATTTAAGTCTATTTCATTGTGGAGCATACATTGGAAATGTCGTTGTTGAAAACTCCAGTTGGCATAACAAGCTCCCGTTTTAGTTCCACCGCAGCCTCGACCTCGTGATGTATTAAGTTCTATTTCCCTTTTTGTTCGATTAACTTCGCAACGTTATTTAAGTATTTAGCTAATCGCACACTCATTTCGGATCGAACCACATCACGGACAATCCCGAAACGTTCTTCGTAGCCGCGGCAAAGAATTTTATAATACATAACCAGATCGATCTGTTCATCATGGATAACTTTTATGTTTCGTTTGCTTAACTCCCGGCGTAAGTTGTACATGTCTGTATGAATTTGATGCATAACCGCTTGGGACGCCGTCAAATAAAGATTTTTTAAGAGGTTTGTGGATGTTTCTATTTCCTTCTTACTCCTCTCAACCATAGTTAGCATATGCGGAAGCAGAATGTAATCCCTAGCCATGGTATATTCTTCGGGTGTC
The DNA here is from genome assembly GCF_042658665.1 of Marinicrinis lubricantis. Taxonomy (NCBI): domain Bacteria; kingdom Bacillati; phylum Bacillota; class Bacilli; order Caryophanales; family Paenibacillaceae; genus Marinicrinis; species Marinicrinis lubricantis. The sequence continues at coordinate 174,756 of NZ_JBHSQV010000036.1, read as the reverse complement.
GGCCGGGTAGAAGATTTGTACTGGCGTTCCTCGTATTGTTCGACATGCTCTGTGAGCGCCATTTTCGATTTCCAGCGACCATTTCCATCCAATTTACTCATGCCCAATGACCTCCAATTTGAGCCGCTCTTTCAAACGCCTGACCTGTTTTTAACAAAGACGATGCGCGGACGATGGCGGTCGGCCCGAATTTATCTTTTAGCGTATCGACTGCTTTTTCACGTCTAATGAGACGTTCGCGATCCTCAAATAAATCCAACTGATACACCCTATCATCTGAAAGATCAGTAAGGGTAATATGCAACTGAGTAAGAGGCATGCCTTTCCAGTGCTTTAAAAACAGTTCATGAACCGCCGCGCCGACTTCATGTTCCAAATAGGAGGGCCGCTGCAGCGTCATTTGCCGCCCGAAACTCGATGATTGATACCCGTCCGTTTCTGCAGCACCTACGGCTACGACCCGGCCCATATATCCGTAACGGCGGGCGCGGCGGCAAACTTCGATGACAAGCTCCACCATGAGCGGCTCAATGTCCTCCATTGTTCTATACATGCTCCATTTCAGAGCTCTGCCGTTGTTAATGACTTTAATTTGGCTTCGCATTCCTGGAACAACCGGACTTGGATCAATGCCATTGGCAGTTTGCCAATAATATTCAGCTTGAATGTCGCTTTGGCGTCCCATTCGCAAGCGCATCTGTCTTTTAAACTCATTCAAATCGAGTCGCGCAATGTCGCCAATCGTATGCAGGCCCATTCGAGCAAAATGAGCAGACATACGTCTAGCTACCATAAACATTTTATGGACCGGCAAAGGCCAGAGCTCGGTTTCGATGTTATTGTGCGTAAGTTCAAAAATACCGGCAGGATTCTTTTTTGAAAAATTATCCGTGGCCATCTTGGCAAGTATTTTATTGGGTCCGATACCGACACGCGACCATACTCCAGTTGAAAGTTTTACTCGTGTTTGGATGAGACGGGCTATTTCTTCAGCGGAACCGAGTAAGGAAATGGATCCTGTTACATCTAGGAATTGCTCGTCGATGGAATAAGGTTCAACGAGATCCGTGATGGATTCGAAAATTTCCGTGATTAACAAGGAGACCGATATATAGGTTTGCATGCGAGGCCGTATAACGACCAGATCGCGGCATTTGGCCATTGCCTCAGCAACTCGTTCGGCTGTTGTTACGCCGCGTGATTTCGCAATCGGACAGGCTGCAAGGATAATTCCGTTTTTTCGTGCGGGGTCGCCTACAGCTACGGGCTTATCCTTCAGATCCGGCCGGGCCGCTTTTTCAATAGACGCATAAAATGACTGTCCATCCACCAAAAGAATTGTACGCTCATGAGGCATGATGCTTCACTGCCTGTATAACCACAATTCGCTCGGTTCGAAACACGGAGCACGTGAACAAGTAATAGGCTTTAGCCGTGCTGTTTTTCACGAAGCCAACGCAAGTATGATGTTTGTGAAGGATCTTCTCGAGACTCAAGAAGATCCTTTTGTTACGTCCAATGTGTCTATGCATTAGAATTCCTCCGATTGGAACATACATTCTTAAGATCGAATATCGCATTTGAAATGCAGCGAAAACGATATCGCTATAAATAAGCGAACCTTTTATTTTGGTATCTTCGTCGCAGCTTTTCTTTTTAGGGTTGGTGTGCGGTTATGGTTGTTGACAAGAAATATAATGCGTTCAGGCAATTCAGATCACCTCGAAATAGGGAACGTATGTTCCTTAGTATATGATATTATATGGCGAATATACGTTCGTGTTCAACCGTAAAAATATGGAATACGCGGATTGACTTCAGGCATGCCGCTGCGCTACAATGGGGGTATTCGCGGCGATGCGCCGTGAATAATGTGCCCGGGCTTATCGCCAAGGAGGAACCTGTTAGCCAATGAAGTAATCACACGAATCTCACGAAATCACCTCATACGCTTGGAAGTGAAAAGCGGCTCTGCCAGAAGCAGTGGAGACGGTGACGGGATACGTGTGTGCCTCGGAGGTTATACAGCAGTCTTTTCTTGAAGAATAGGCGATTCCAAAGCAGTGATTCACACTGGATTTGGACTGTATCAGCTTATGACCGCAGTTCAATAGGCGGCCGAAGCTGTTATCCGCATACTTTCCATCCGAACCCGTCCCGCCGCAGGCAGAAGCCTGTGGTTTTTTGTATTTAAAGGAGGAATGCGGATTGCTTATCATACAAGGAAAAGGTCTATCTATAGAGATCGAAGGACACCGATTATTCGAAAAGGTCGATGTCGACATCGAAAAAGGAGAAAAATGCGCGCTGTTCGGTAGAAACGGCACAGGCAAGACTACTTTACTTCGCGTGCTGAAGGGGGAATTGGAGCCGCAGGAGGGGCAGCTGTACCGAGGGGTCTCCGCGGAAGAGTGGGGCTGGCTGGAGCAAAAGCAGGAGGAGCGCAGCGATATGCAGCTGCTGGAGTTTGTGCGGTCGGCAAGCGAGGAGATGGCTGGGCTGAAGCGAGAGCTTGAACGGCTTCAAGCGGCGATGAATGAGCAAAATCATTCAATAGAGGACACTTGGGAAGCTTACAGCGAGGTTTACGATCGGTACGTATCGCGAAACGGCTATGAATGGGAGAGAGAATCCGAGGAGTGCCTGCTGCGGGCCGGATTGGATCGGCAGTATTGGGATATTCCTTTCGGCAGCTTGAGCGGAGGGCAAAAGACGAAGGCGCAGCTGGCCAGCCTTATGCTGCAGAAGCCGGAAGTCATTCTGATGGATGAGCCGACGAATCATCTCGATCAGGAAACGCTCATGTGGCTGGAGCAGTGGCTCCGCGAATACAGCGGCACCGTTCTGTTTGTATCCCATGATCGGGAGTTTATGGATAACGTGGCGGACAGCGTCATTGCACTGACACCTGCCGGCACCCGCAAGTATAAGGGAGGCTACACGGCATACAAGCGAAAAAAGGAGGAAGAGCTGCGAAGGCAGGAGGCGCTCTATAGGCAGCAGGAGCAGGAGAAGCAGCACATCCTGGAGAGCATTCGCCGCTATCAGCAGTGGTTTCACGTTGCTCATGCGGCTGCGGGCGTGCGCAATCCGTTCTATGCCGCCAAGGCAAAGAAGAACATCTCCCGATACCATGCCAAGGAGAAGCAGCTGGAACGGTTGGAAGCAAATCGGGTGGAAAAGCCGCGTGAGGATGCCGGTATCCACGTTCGTTTGGAAGGGGAATCGTTCCACGGAGATGCGCTCATGCGGCTTCAGCAGGTCAGCTTCTGCTACGATGGCATGCCGCTGCTGTTTTCCCAAATCAACCTGCAGATCGCGCGTGACGAACGACTGGCAGTCGTCGGCCCGAACGGCAGCGGGAAGAGTACGCTGCTGAAGCTGCTGACGGGCGAACTGAGTCCGACGGAGGGGGAGGTTCTTCGCCATCCGAAGTGCCGCATCGGCTACTTCTCCCAAGAGCTGGAGCAGCTGGATGAGAATGAGGTGCTGCTTGACTCCATGCTGTCGATTCCGCAAATGACACAGACGGAGGCGCGAACGCTGCTTGGCTGTTTCTTGTTTTCGCGAGATGCGGTTTACAAGCGGGTCGGCGCTCTCAGCATGGGCGAGAAGTGCCGTGTCGCCTTTCTACGGCTTTATTTCAGCGGGGCACCGCTGCTCGTCTTAGATGAACCGACGAATTATTTGGATGTGGATACGAGAGAGCGGATGGAGGCGGCTTTCGAACGTTTTCCCGGGGCGATCGTCTTCGTTACCCATGACCGCTATATGCTGGGGCGGATGAGCCGCAGATTGCTTTTGTTGGGAAGAGAGAACGGGCAGGCGCTCGTCTATCCTGCAGGATATGATGAGTATGTAAAAGCGCTGAAGGAAGGTACGTTCATGGCCAGCGGAAGCGAGGCGCAAAGAAGAGCGGAGCGGAGCAGACTAGAGATGGAGCTGTCGTATTTGATCGCAGAGCCTGCAGAGGATGAAGAAGAGCAGCGGCGTAAAATTGTTGATTTGAAGCGGCGGCTCGAGCAATTGAGTTGAAAAGATAAAGATTGGCTTGACGTAGTCCGGTCAAAGAGAACAGGCGAAAATGAACTGCACCCCCATGGCCAGTTGTTCCTATCAAGCGGGGAGCAGTTCAAAAAGCCGCCTGTTTTTTTCCTGTCTTGAGCTCTTAAAACGCAAAAAAAAATGCTGCAACCACAAGGCCGCAGCGAATGAATGCCGGTACCTGCTCACGCAGGTACCATTTTCATGGGAGAGGAGAAACCGGATGAAGAGCTTATGGGGAAACGTAAGTCTTCTCCGCGGTTGTCGACGGCATCTCTCGATGCCGCTAATTACAGTATGGACAGATTGGAAAGGAATATACATGCTGGCATTATTTTTTTGAAAGAGGCCTGTGCTAAGCGGTTAGACTGTGTTTCTTTTGTTACCTTTGCTAATTATGGTACGATAGATTACACATTCATTGAAAAGGGTGCAGGTGAAATCGGAATTGAGAGTGATATCAGGAAAAGCGAAGGGCAGAAGCCTGAAAGCGGTGCCGGGCATGTCAACCAGGCCCACGACGGATAAGGTCAAGGAAGCGCTGTTCAGCATGATTGGGCCTTATTTTGACGGAGGACTCGTGCTGGATTTGTTCGCGGGTACTGGAGGTTTAGGCATTGAGGCTCTAAGCCGCGGGATGGAAAAAGGCATATTTATCGATATCGAAAAGAAAAGTATAGATACGATTATGCACAATTTGCAATCGGCCCGTTTGCAGGAACAATCGGAAGTATACCGCAATGAAGCCGGACGGGCTCTAAAAGCGCTGGCGAAAAGAGATCTGCAGTTTGATCTTGTGCTGCTGGACCCTCCATACCGCATGAAAAATATGGATGAATGGCTTGAGACGATGCAGGAACTTGGTTTGCTGAAGGAAGGATCGATGGTTGTTATCGAACATGATGCAGCCCATACGTATCCTGAGGCTATCGGCGGCCTGACGATCCGAAAGCATGCGGTATACGGGGAAATCGCAGTTACGGTCTATCTACTTTCAGAGCCTATAGAATTGGACAACGAAGAGATGGAGTGAAGAGGATGAATTCAACGCATAAGGAAAAAATCGCGGTGTATCCGGGCAGCTTCGACCCGGTGACCTTAGGTCATCTGGATATTATCCGGAGATCAGCCAAACAATTTGATCGGGTAATTGTCGCCGTGCTGAATAATACGAGCAAGAAGCCGCTCTTCTCTGTGGAGGAACGGACAAACCTGCTCAAAGAAGTGACGAAGGATCTGCCTAACGTGGAAATTGATCATTTCCGCGATCTGCTCGTCAATTATGTGAAGCTGAAAGGGGCGAGCGTCATTATTCGGGGCCTCCGGGCAATTTCCGATTTTGAGTATGAACTGCAGCTCGCGACCACGAACTACAAGCTTTATCCCGAAGTGGAAACGATCTTCATGATGACGCATCCGCAGTATTCGTATCTCAGCTCCAGCATTGTCAAAGAGATCGCGCAGTTTCACGGTAATTTTACGGATCTGGTACCTGAGGCCGTTGAAACGGCTTTGAAGAAAAAATTTGAGTAATATGCCCTCTAGCGGCTTCATACCAACCGCTTAAAGCGTCCGGTTGCGGGACGGGTGCAAGCGAAATGCGAGAATGGCCACAAGGATCAATCCGCCGTAGACGGTAAACAGCCACTGGGCTTCCAGCTTCCACAGCGTCCATATATCCGGAGGAGCGTATGCTGAGGGTGTCTCTCTAGGTCCTGAATGAAAAGCTGGGGCTGTGTTTGCCGAAAGGCGCTTGAACGGTTCCCATAAAATAAGGATCACAAAGAAAGAGATCAGAGATTGGGCGATTTTCGACCAGAGAAATGGGACATAACTTAGATCCGTTTCTGAAATGATGCTTTTCACTTGAAAGTGAAGTGCAAGCCCGCTCCAGGTGAGCAGAGCGGATGTGAAGGCCGCCTGCCATGGCAAGAGCATATCTGCAGAGGAAGCGGCAAATGCACCTAAATGTACCTCAAAAAGACTGGATACGATCAGGTGAATCCATACTCTGGCTTCCATCCCGAAAGGGGCAAAGGAGTCTCTGAACAGGAGCTGCTCGACCGAACCGGAAATGACGGAAAAAATCATCATCGTACCGCCGATAAGCATCAGGTTTTGGACGGAAAGGGTCACGGCGTCACCGAGCACTTTGCCGAAGCTTCTTCCGTCTTCTTCTCGACCGCGGTCGGCAGCATCCAGCATTTTTTGCCAGAGAGACACCGGCTTTGCAGGTTTCGCCTCCCGATCGTCAGGAACCTTGGGTTCCTTTTTTATCGGGTACAGCATGCCAATGGCAAGGATGGAAATACATTGTGCGATAAAGAGAAGCCAGCCTAGTGATGGGGATAGGAAAAAACCGACAGCCACGATGCCAAACAGCGTGACGGGGCTCGTTAAGTGGCTGATCACGAGCAGCTTTTGTCCTTCCTGTCTGCTAATCCAGCCCTGCTTCCGCAGCTTAGCGGTCATTTCAGCACCCGCTGCGTAGCCGGCCGTCCAACCAAAGGCGGCGGCCCAGCCGCTGATGCCGGGAAGGCGAAACAAGCTTTGCATGATCGGGGCGATCAGCACACCTAAAGCGTGAAGAATACCGAAGGCGGCGGAAATTTCCGTTAAAATAAAAAATGGCAGCAGACCGGGGAAGACAATTTCCCACCAAATGTTAAGCGCCTTAAGCGAGGCTTGAAAAGCCTGCTCGGGAAACATGACAATGCTGGCGGCAACAGCTAATAATACGGCTGCGATGAGAAAGGTCGCGGCGCGTCCTTTGATATATCGAAAACGGGGCATACCTTCACCTCTTTTGATTCGATCGGACATAGTACATGTTTACGCGGGAGGCTGTCCTTTTATGTTTCAACTAGAAAAACGAGGAAAGGAGAAGGAGAGACAAATGAAAGCTTTTAAGCTGCAAAGGCCGACGGCATGGCTGTTGCTGCTGCTCGTCTTCATTTATGTATTAGCTTACGTTCCGACACCTTACGCGGTCATGCAGCCCGGCAGAGCGGCCGAGGTACATCCGATGATTCAGGTGCGGCAGGGGGATATGCAGGAGGAAGGGACGTTTATGATGACAACCGTCGCGCTCGACAGTACCATCTCCGTGCTGCAGCTGGCTTATTCCTACTTGAACCCAAATTTAGAGATTACACGCAAGGACCAAGTGTTCCGGCCTGGGGAAAGTCGGGATCAGTATTTGGAAAGGCAGCAGTACAATATGGCCAAATCCCACAGTAATGCGATTATGGCCGCTTACCAACAGGCAGGTATTTCGTACGATGTCGTGATTGAACAAATTCGTGTGAATCAAGTGGTTGAACAGTTTCCAGCCGACGGGGCGTTGGAGTCGGGCGATCAACTGATCAGTTTGGACGGCACCCCTGTATCCAGCCTCGAGGACATCACAGCCGTGATGGAAACGAAAGAAGAGGGGGATACATTGCGCGCAGCCGTGATCCGGGACGGAAAGGAACAAACGGTGGATATCGAGCTCGACTATCCGGAAGGCGTTGCCGAGGAGGATAAGCATTTACTCGGGGTGGATCTAAATTTTATCCAAAATGTCATACCAGACAATCCGGATGAAGAGGTTCACATAAAAGTAGGTGATATCGGCGGGCCGTCAGCAGGATTAATTTTTGCGCTGGAAATTTATAATCAGCTAACGGCCGGGGATTTAAGCAAAGGCTATCGGATTGCGGGCACCGGCGAAATTGATGCGGATGGAACGGTGTGGCCGATCGGCGGCATTCAGCATAAAATTGTGGCGGCCGATCGCGAAAAAGCAGATATTTTCTTCGCCCCCAAGGATTGGTATCCGGAGGAAGGAAGCAATCTGCAGCCGGTGTTAAATTATACGGAGGCCGCGGAGAAAGCAGAAGATATCGGGACGGATATGAAAGTCGTCCCCGTCGGCAATTTACAAGAAGCGCTGGACTATCTGGAGCAGCTTCCTCCGAAATAAGCTAGAGACTATATTTGGATCGGAGGCTTATAATAGTCCCTGTACACTGCAGAAGCATCGGCCTGCTTAGGAAAAGCGTGGGCATAAACCGCAGCGGCTTGAATATCCATATGAAGCATCGAAGCGTGCTCCTTACCCGCTTGCAGGATAACGGGCACCTTCGCAGTATGTTTCATGCGCCTGAGCAATTCGCGGCCTTTGCTGGAGAAGCCGAGAACACGCAAATATGGCACGCCGCGGGAAAGCACTTCTCTCGCTAACTCCGATTTGCGGTGCTGAAGGAGGATTCGTGTCATCGTCCGCTGAAGCTTTGTCAGCGTATATCGTTTCGTCTTGAGGCTCTGGATCCAACCGTGAAACGAGTCGAACGACCGCCGAGTCAGGCTCTGCTTCATGCGATGCTCCAGCCCTTCCGTCACCTCAGCGAAATCAGACAAAGACTGTGGGGACATGCTGTGCAGCAGATGCAATAAAGAAGGATAAAAATGGTTCCAGCACATCAGGCCTCTGCCCAGCTTCGCTTCCCGCTGCAGAATTTCGAGTGTAGAGGGAGGAAGATAGTCTGCGCAGCGCTCCCAATTTTCTTCGTCCAGCAGAAGCTTGCGAATGGCCGTAGCGCTTGCGATTTTGGAATCAGTAATATCCTGCTGCATATATCTTGATTTTTCACGGCGGATGGTGAGGGGCTGTATTTTGCTGTTCCATTTTTTTAATGCCAGCAAATAATGCAGTCCCAGACTGTTGTTCGGCTCCTGCAGCAGCGCAGCGCTTGGCGCTGCACCGCTTTCAACGATGAGTCTGGAAGCGGCATTCGCATAAGCTTTAGGATAAGGAGAGCCATGCCCCAGCTCCTCGGCCAGCGCCTGCTTGAACAAAGGCGGCTCCTGATAAAGCAGGTCGGCAAGCATCAGTAAATCACTTAAGTCCCCATGCTCGCTGCCGAAGCAGAGCGAATCGACGATGCCCGTTTGCTCGAGCGCGGAAACCGCTCCGTAGGCAAACCATTCTGCCGGCTGACAGGAGAAGGCGACCGGCAGTTCAATCACTAAATCGACGCCCATGCGGAGCGCCATTTCCGTACGTGCCCATTTGCTTACAATAGCGGGTTCGCCTCGCTGCAGGAAATGGCCGCTCATGACGGCTACGACCGCTTCTGCATCCGATGTCCGCTTAGACTGTTCAAAATGATAAACATGTCCGTAATGTAGAGGGTTGTATTCAACGATAAGACCTACTGTTTTCATATGCTTGAATTCTCCTTTAAACAAGGTCATTCATATGCTTTGCACCCTTTGCCGATGTGGGTGATTTTACCGGATCGAATTAAGTACCATCATAACATGTCATTCAAGTTGTTGACAAAGTATAAAACATATCGTTATAATTGACTTTGTTTGTTTGGAGTGATGCACCCTTGTCCATCATGATTAATGTCAGAGAATTGTCTGCAAAGCCGATTCCCCAAAAGATTCAAACTTCTATTCCGCTTCAGAACCTTGTGAAGGATGATAAGGATATTGTGAAGGCGGAGCCGCTAAACCTGGATTTGCAGGCGGTGGCCAAAGAAGGCGTCATTACGGTGAGCGGCCGATGCAATGCCGACGTGGACTTTATATGTGCCAGAACGCTGGTGCAATTTACGGAGGAAATTGCCTTCGATGTCCATTTGGCGTTTACCACGTTCCAGACCCATGCCATGAAAGATGAAGACATGGAGTACATTCCCGGAGAAACGTTTGATCTAGTGCCTTTTCTTGAGGAGCAGTTTCTGCTTTCGCTCCCGTTCATTCCGGTATGCAAGGAAGTAAAGGATCAGGAGGCCCAGCGGCTGCTTGAGAAATACGTTCGGGATCCAGTTGAAGAAGAGCAAGCCAGCGAAGCTTCGACTAACCATATTGACCCCCGCTTGGCCGGGTTGAAGAAATTTTTTGACAAAAAAGAATAACCTCATCATTTCGTTAAGGAGGTGGGATCATGGCAGTACCACAAAGAAGAACTTCCAAAACTCGTCGTGACATGCGTCGTACTCATTTCAAGTTGCAAGTTCCAGGTATGGTAAAATGCGAGAACTGCGGCGAATTGAAATTAGCACACCGCGTTTGCAAATCCTGCGGACAATATAAAGGAAGACAAGTTGTAAGATAATTTTACTGATAGTACTTCATCCTGGATGAGGTGCTATTTTTTTTGTCTAATTTTGACGAGACCATCAGGAATGAATGTGCTTGAACAGTCGGTTGTGACAGGCATTCCAGGCACTGACGTCATCGAAAAATAAAAGATTCCTGCATATTTTTACTTCACAATAAGTAAGGTTTTCTATATACTACTTTTAGTACCTGGTATTAATGGCAAGTCGTAATATGTAAAATTAAATCGTCTGCTGCAATAAGGAGGTTCGGCCGGAGTATGGAGCGTTTGCCGAAAAAACAGCGTCAGGAAAAGCTGTCCAAATGGATAGAAGAGAACCCGTTTGTTACAGACGAGGAATTAACGAAAGCTTTTCAGGTCAGTATACAAACGATTCGATTAGATCGAATGGAGCTCGGCATCCCCGAACTGCGTGAACGGCTCAAGCTGATGGCCGAACGTTCCTATGATCAGGTCAGGTCGCTGGCAATCGACGAGGTAATTGGAGAAGTCGTTGATTTACAGCTGGATAAAAGCGGGATTTCGATTTTAGAAATGAAAGAAGAGCATGTATTTGCGAGAAATCAAATTGCCCGTGGACATCATATCTTCGCTCAAGCCAATTCTTTAGCCGTCGCTGTCATCAACGAAGAAGTGGCGCTCACCGTTTCGGCAGACATCAGGTTCTTAAGGCCGGTGCGGCTGCATGAGAAATGTGTCGCCAAGGCTTACGTCCGAGCGATTACGGGTGAGAGACGCAAGGCGAAGGTGGAAGTGTTTACTTATGTTGGAGAAGAATTGGTGTTCCAAGGGAATTTTACAGTATATCGTTCTGCTGGAGATATGGCTGAAGAAAAGGAGTGACGACGTTGAGAATTGCCATTGATGCAATGGGCGGAGATTTGGCACCGAAGGAAATCGTGGCGGGAGTGCTCGCTGCGGCGAGTCAATACTCGGATGCGGAGTTGATTTTGGTTGGCCATGAGGCGCAAATTCGCAGCTGTTTGTCATCTGAATTGCCTGTAAACGTCAGAATCGTGCATGCGGAGGATCGTATATTAGCGGATGACGAGCCTGTTCGTGCTGTGCGGCGCAAGAAGGACGCGTCCATGGTCGTTGCTGCAAGACTGGTCAAGGAAGGACAAGCGGAAGCGATGATTTCCGCCGGGAATACGGGGGCGCTGATGGCAGCGGGATTGCTCATTATCGGCAGAATTCCGGGGATTGAACGGCCTGCACTGGCTCCGATGCTGCCAACGATGGATGGCGCAGGGGTACTTGCCTTGGATTTAGGAGCGAATATGGACGCTGCTCCGGAGCATTTGCTGCAGTATGCGGTGATGGGGAGCATTTATCGTTCTAAGGTAGACGGTATGGAGAAGCCCCGCGTCGGTCTTCTCAACGTGGGGACTGAGGCAATGAAGGGCAACGAGGTTAGTAAAGCAGCTTATGCCTTGATCGAGCAAGCCCCTATACATTTTGTCGGCAATGTAGAGGCGAGAGATGTATTCGCCCGCAACTGTGACGTGCTGGTGTGTGACGGCTTCGTCGGCAACGTCATGCTGAAGACGATGGAAGGAACGGCCAGCACAATATTCGGGGCTTTAAAGCAGGAATTTACGAGAACGACGTTCACAAAGCTTGCCGCCGCCGTACTCAAGCCTGGCCTGTCCCGGTTTAAGAAAAAGTTGGATTATACCGAGCATGGTGCTGCGCCTTTGCTGGGTATTAACGGCCTGTGTCTGAAGAGCCATGGCTCTTCAGATGCCAACGCCATTAAGAATGGAGTCAGACAAGCGATTCATGCCTTGAAAAATAATTTAGTGGGCTCGATCGCAGCGGAAATCAGCGGGAAGTGAGTGATGGACTTGAATATTCGACCTGTTGGGATATTAGGAACGGGTAAATATGTTCCTGAACGGGTATTAACCAATAAAGATTTGGAACAAATGGTAGATACGAACGATGAGTGGATTACATCAAGAACAGGCATCAAGGAACGCCGAATTGCGGCGGAACATGAAGCGACCTCGGACTTGGCATACCACGCTTCTATGGAGGCGCTGCGAAACGCGGGTATTTCGGCCGACGATTTGGATTTGATCATTGTGGCGACCATTACGCCGGATATGGCGTTTCCGTCCACGGCCTGCATATTGCAGGAAAAATTAGGGGCGAAGAAAGCGGCTGCGTTCGATCTGGCTGCCGCCTGCTCTGGTTTTATCTACAGCTTGGCCAATGCGTCTAACTTTATCGCGATGGGAACTTATAAGCATGTATTGGTCGTCGGTGCAGAATGCTTGTCGCGCATTACCGATTACACAGACCGCAATACGTGTGTCTTGTTTGGAGACGGGGCGGGTGCTGTCGTTCTTGGAGAAGTCCCAGAAGGCCGAGGTTTTAAGTCGTTTGAACTCGGCTCTGACGGCTCCGGCGGCGAGCTTTTGAAGCTTGCTGCCGGAGGTTCGAGAAATCCAGCTTCTGCGGAAACCATCGAGAACAAACAGCATTATATCCATATGGAAGGTCGTGAAGTGTTTAAGTTTGCCGTTCGCATTATGGGAAGCGCGGCTGACGAAGCTTTAAGAAAAGCCGGCTGTACGAAAGAGGATATTGATTTTCTCGTTCCGCATCAGGCCAATATCCGAATTATCCAAGCGGCTCTGCAGCGGCTCGAACTGGATGAAGACAAGTGCATTATTAACCTGCCATTCTATGGGAATGCATCTGCGGCATCGATTCCGCTTGCGCTGGCAGAAGCGAACGAGAACGGCCGTCTGCGCGAAGGCGATACTGTGCTTCTTGTTGGTTTCGGCGGCGGATTGACCTGGGGTGCATCCGTATTGGTTTGGTAGTTTGATCGCTTATGAAGAGGAGCGTGTAAATATGGGGAAAACTGCGTTTGTATTTCCTGGACAAGGTGCCCAAACGGTCGGCATGGGCAAGGATTTCTATGATACGTATCCGGAGGCAAGGGCGGTATTTGAGAAGGCTGATCGCCTGCTGAACTTCGGTTTGAGCGAGCTCATTTTTGAAGGGCCGGAAGAAGAATTAAAGAAAACGGCAAACACACAGCCAGCACTGCTTACGGTCAGCGTTGCCATTTTGGAAGTGTTTAAGCAAAAAGGGATTCAAGCGGATTACGTGGCCGGCCATTCGCTTGGAGAATATAGTGCACTCGTGGCATCTGGAGTCCTCTCGTTCGATGATGCCGTTCGTGCCGTACGCAACAGAGGCATAGCGATGGAACAGGCGGTGCCTGCGGGACAAGGAGGCATGGCGGCCGTTCTAGGAGCGGACCGCGAAAGGCTGGCGGAGCTTTGCCGGGAAATTTCTGCGGCTGGCAGCACAGTGGAGATGGCCAACGTGAATTGTCCCGGTCAAATCGTCGTTTCCGGATCTGCAGCGGGAATTGAGCAGATTGTGGAGCGCGTCAAAGAGTCGGGAGCCAAGCGGGCTATTCCGCTCGAGGTCAGCGGACCGTTTCATTCCTCGCTCATGCAGCCGGCTTCAGAGCAGCTGGCGAAGGAATTGGATTCGGTAGCCTTCGCGGATGCAGTGTGTCCTGTCATTTCCAATGTGAGTGCTCAACCTGTTACGGAGGGAGCGCAAATTCGCAGGCTTCTCGCCCAGCAGGTCGTATCTCCGGTGCTTTGGGAAGACAGCATGAACTGGCTTACCGGGCAAGGTGTGGATACATTTTATGAAATTGGATCGGGTACGGTATTAGCGGGGCTTATGAAGAAGATCAATCGGCAGGCGAACATCGTTTCCATTAACAGCTTAGAAAGCTTAGCCCAGGTTTGAACAACGGACCAGCGTTTTGTTGAAGATCAGACGCGGGTCTGCTGCTTGATTGAAGAAGAAAGCAGGAATTTTATCGTTCGCCCGAGAACATAAAGTTCATCCAAAAGGAAAAAGGAGGGTGCTTTATGCTCCAAAATCAGGTTGCGTTAGTAACCGGCGCATCGAGAGGGATCGGCCGAGCGATAGCTTTGGAATTGGCCAGTTCAGGCGCGGATGTCGCTGTCAACTACGCAGGAAGTGAGCAGGCAGCACAGGAAGTTGTAGAGCAAATTGAAGCCATGGGCCGGAAGGCAATCAAAATTAAAGCGAATGTAGCGAATGCGGCGGAAGTGGATGAAATGGTCCAGACGGTACTGCAGCACTTCGGAAAATTGGATATACTCGTGAATAACGCTGGGATTACACGGGACAATTTAATCATGCGGATGAAAGAGGAAGATTTCGATGCGGTGATCGATACGAACTTGAAAGGCGTCTTCCACTGCATCAAGGCCGTGTCCCGTCCGATGATGAAGCAGCGTTCCGGCAAAATCATTAATATTTCGTCTGTCGTTGGGGTGCTCGGCAATGCGGGTCAAGCGAACTATGTAGCGGCCAAAGCGGGTGTGATTGGTTTGACCAAAACATGCGCGAAGGAATTCGCTTCTCGGAATATTACGGTCAATGCGATTGCGCCGGGCTTCATATCGACGGATATGACGGAACAATTGTCAGATGCTCAGAAGGAGACCTTGATCCCTCAAATTCCGCTCGGAAGAATTGGGCGGCCTGAGCATATAGCGAAAGCAGTCCGTTTCTTGGCCTCTCCAGATGCCGACTATATGACGGGACAGACCCTGCATGTTGACGGCGGAATGGTGATGTAATACAAGCTGGAAAGCTTGGGCCACCCCATAGAGACAACCTATGGTAATTTGAATTGAATTCTCGTATAATACCATGGAGGAGGTGAACCGGATGGCCGACGTAATGGAGCGTGTAAAACGCATTGTCGTGGATCGTCTAGGTGTTGATGAGTCCGAAGTGACTCTTGAAGCATCTTTCAAGGATGACTTGGGCGCAGACTCTCTCGACGTAGTTGAATTGGTAATGGAACTGGAAGATGAATTTGATCTGGAAATTTCCGATGAAGATGCAGAGAAGATCTCTACCGTGGGAGAAGTCGTTAATTACATAAATGCGCATAAGTAAGAGACGATGGAAGTCCCGTTTGTTTTAAACGGGACTCTCTCACATATAGCCAGCCCCGTCAACCACAGGGTTCACCCAAAAACAATGGAAGTGACAATTAGCGGTCTTCGGACTTATGATGCTCATAGATGTTTGACATATGTTGATGAACGAGGCTGTTTAAAGATAGAGGTGATCATGATGAAACGTAGAGTAGTTGTGACTGGGATGGGGGCGCTGTCGGCGCTGGGAAATGATCTCGAGTCGTTATGGAATGGATTAATGGAAGGAAAGTCCGGTGTGAGCCGGATCGAACATTTTGATGTCAGCGAATACACCACGAAAATCGCTGCATATATTAAAGATTTCAATCCCGAATCTTTCGGTATCGATAAAAAAGAAGCAAGACGCATGGATCGTTTCGTCCAATTCGCCGTAGCAGCGGCGAAAGAAGCACTTAAAGATGCGAATCTGGACGTGCGAAAGGATACAGATCCAGAACAGGTTGGTGTTTACATCGGCTCCGGTATCGGCGGATTAGGCACTTGGGAGGAACAGCATCGGGCCTTGATGGAGAAGGGACCGAAGCGGGTGAGCCCATTCTTCATTCCGATGATGATTGCTAACATGGCATCGGGGCAAGTATCGATGTCGACCGGTGCGAAAGGTCCGAACAGCACGTCTGTAACGGCGTGTGCGACGGGAACACATTCGATTGGCGATTCATATAAGCTGATTCAACAAGGTGAAGCGGATGTGATGATTTGCGGTGGAGCGGAAGCGACCATTACGCCGATTGGCGTAGCAGGCTTCTGTGCGATGCGCGCCATGTCCACTCGCAACGATGAGCCTGAAAAGGCGAGCCGCCCGTTCGATGTGGACCGCGATGGCTTCGTTATGGGTGAAGGGGCAGGCGTTTTGATTTTGGAGTCGCTGGAGCATGCCCAAAAGCGCGGCGCCCGTATTTATGCGGAAGTCGTCGGTTACGGCATGAGCGGCGATGCATACCATATGACCGATCCGGATCCGGACGGTGCAGCACGCTGTATGCTTCGTGCATTGAAGGATGGAGAAATGAAGCCGGAGGATGTGGACTACGTCAACGCTCACGGCACTTCTACCCCGGTAGGGGACAAATCCGAAACGGAAGCAATCAAGCGGGCGTTCGGAGAGCATGCGCACAAGCTGGCGGTAAGCTCTACGAAATCGATGACTGGACATCTGCTTGGAGCAGCCGGCGGAATTGAAGCGGTAATTTCCAGCTTGACCATCAAGCATGGAATGATTCCACCGACGATTAACCTGGACAATCAGGATCCGGCATGCGATTTGGACTATGTGCCGAACAAACCGCGGAAAGCGGATGTGAAAGTGGTCATGTCGAATTCCTTTGGTTTCGGCGGACATAACGCCACAATCGTGCTGAAGCAGTTTAATGAATAGTGCAGGTCAGTCAAGCTCTGCAGCGAAGGAGGGACATCTGTGCACCGGAATCTGGATCAATTGCAGGAACAATTAGGTTTGCGCTTCCGGCAGAAGAAGCTGCTGCAGCAAGCTTTTACTCATTCCTCTTACGTTAATGAGCATCGAATGGAGAAGCACGAGGACAACGAGCGCTTGGAGTTTTTAGGCGATGCCGTTCTCGAGCTGACGATGTCAGAGTACTTGTACAATCTTCATAAGGAGTACAGCGAAGGAGAATTGACAAAGCTTAGAGCCTCCATCGTGTGTGAGCCCTCTTTGGTTCATTTTGCTCAAGCGCTGAACTTTGGTGACTTTGTCCGGCTCGGCAAAGGAGAGGAAATGACGGGAGGCCGTTCTAGACCTGCGCTGCTCGCCGATGTATTTGAAGCGTTTATCGGAGCGTTGTATTTGGATCAAGGCTTGGAAGCGGCGAAATCATTTCTTCGTCAATTCGTCTTTCCGCTTTTGGATGGAGCCAAGAAGCCCCAGGTTCAAGACTACAAGACGCAATTGCAGGAATATGTGCAGCAGCAAAATCTTGGTACGCTCGAATACCGCATTGTTCAAGAGAAAGGCCCCGCCCATGATCGCGAATTCGTGTCCGAGGTATTTATGGACAGCCAAAGTGTTGGGATGGGAACGGGCCGCTCGAAGAAAGAAGCGGAGCAGAATGCAGCTTGTCAGGCATTATCCAAAATTCGAAAATAGCGGTTTGGTGAGAAGCAGCTTCATCCTGTAATCACTAGCAGCGGCTTTCATAGCAAGCAAATGCCCTTGGAATGCTTCAAGGGCATTTTTTTATGATCCGCATCCTTCGCCAGCGGCTACCGCGGATTCGGTCCGAATGAGAGGAAAACATGTTATTTCCGACGTTGAAAAAAAACTTCGGTTTTCGGACGATTGTGATACAATGTGTTTGGGGTGAAATCATGCATTTGAAACGACTGGAGTTGGCAGGATTTAAATCCTTCGCAGAAAGGACAGAGCTGGAATTCGTCCAAGGCATTACCGCCGTGGTTGGGCCTAACGGCAGCGGGAAAAGCAATATTTCCGATTCCATTCGTTGGGTACTGGGCGAGCAGAGCGCAAGAAGCTTGCGCGGGGGCAATATGCAGGACGTTATTTTTGCCGGAAGCGATTCGAGAAAGGCGGTCAATTACGGCGAAGTCTCTTTGACGCTGGATAATACGGATCAGCAGCTTTCGCTGGAATTCAGCGAAGTGACAGTCACGCGAAGAATACACCGCAGCGGAGAAAGCGAATATTTTATTAACAAGCAGCCCTGCCGATTAAGAGACATTACGGAATTATTCATGGATACCGGTATCGGTAAAGAGTCCTATTCGATCATCGGGCAAGGCCGGATTGAGGAGATACTCAGTACTCGGTCCGAGGATCGGAGAGGCATTTTTGAGGAAGCGTCCGGTATTGTTAAATATAAAACGAGAAAAAAAGAAGCGCAGAAGAAGCTGGAGGATACGGAGCAAAATTTGCTTCGAATTCATGATTTAATCTCGGAAATCGAGGATCAGATCGAGCCTTTGCGTGAGCAGTCCGAGAAAGCGAGAACATATAAGCAGTTAAAAGAACAATTGAAAACGCATGAGATTTCATTATATGTGTATCAAATCGATGAGATCCATGGAGCTTGGCAGGATGCCAGTGCTGCGATGGAACGGCTTAAGAACGTTCAGCTGGAACTGTCTGCGGTGGTGAGCAAGCATGATGCAGAGCTGGAAGGCAATCGGCTCGAAATCCGCAAGCTGGAAGAGGAAATGGAGCAGCTTCAGCAGCAGCTTCTTCAGTGCAGCGAGGATTTAGAAAAAGGTGAAGGACAGCGCGAAGTGTTCCAGGAGCGCGAGAAAAATTTATTACATAATATGGAGCAGCTTCAGCATAAGCTGGATTCGGATGCCGCTCGGAAAGATCAGCTGACTCAGGAAATGGGGCAAATGCAGATCAAACTCCAGGAGCTGGACAGCAAGCTGAAACAGCTGCAGACGAGCATTGCCGCAGAAGGAGAAAGACTGAAGGGCGTTGCGGGCTTAACGGCCGAGGATGAAGAGGATCGGCTGAAAGCCGACTTGCTGGATACGCTCAACGAATCGGCGCAGGCACGCAATGAGCTTCGGTATGTGGAGCAGCAGTTGGATTCGGTTCAGCGGAAAATGGACAAGCTGTTGTCCGAGAATGAGCAGTCTTTTGGACAGTACAATACGCTGAAGGCAGATATGGAGCAGTGCAATCAGCAGATCATGATGAATGCTGAAGCGTTGGAAAAAGCCAGGAATGCTTTTACAGCTTTAGCAGATCAGCTGAAGAACAAGCAGTCGCTGCTGGAGGAGTCGATGGTTGCTCAACGCAAATGGGAGCAGCAGCTTGACTCGATGGTGTCACGCCGCGATACGATGAAGGAAATGCAGAACGATTTTGACGGCTTTCAGCTGGGGGTTAAAGAAGTGCTGAAGGCAAGAGACCGGGCCGGCGGACTTAGAGGTATTCAGGGAGCCGTTGCAGAACTGGTCAAGGTGCCGGGGCATCTCGAAAAAGCCGTAGAGACTGCGTTAGGCGGCGCACTTCAGCATATCGTCATGGACGATGAAGCTTCCGCTCGGGAAGCGATCTCCTTTTTGAAGAAGCGTCAGCTTGGAAGGGCGACGTTTTTACCGCTGGACGTCATACGGGGCAGGTTCATTCAGCATAGCGATCGCCAAAAAATATCGGAGCAGCCCGGTTACGTTGGGGTCGCAGTCGATTTGGTGGAGTATGAAGACCGCTACGATTCGATTATGTCCAGTTTGCTCGGACAGGTGATTATTTCGGAAACGCTGGAGCAGGCCAATAAAATAGCAGCCGCATGCCAATATCGTTATCGTGTCGTCACTTTGGACGGCGACGTCGTCAATGCCGGAGGCTCGATGACGGGCGGAAGCATGAATCGGAAATCGGCTAACTTGTTAGGCAGACAGCGTCAAATCGAAGAAATGGACGAGCAGATTGTAAAAGCAGGCCAGCAGCTGGAGCTGCTGAAGCAGAAATCTGCCGATTTAAAAAAGACGGTGGATGACGGAAAGTTGGAGCTGGAACGGCTTCGCGATGAAGGGGAAGCGCTTCGCCTTCAGGAGCAGCAGCTCCAGGGCGAGAAGAAAAGGCTCGAAGCTGCGCTTCATCAGATGGAAGCACAGATGGGAGTTGCAAAGCAGGAGGCGGACCTCAGCTCGGTTGAACAGGATCAGCTCACCCAAAAGCAGGCGGAGTTGAAAGACAAGATCCTGTTGACGGAACAGAAGGAAGGACAGCTCCAGGAGTTGATCCGCGAAGCGGAAAAGGCACGGAAAGACAGCCTGTCGGTGAAGGAGCATCTGCAGGGTGTTCTAACGGATCTGAAAATAGAAGCGGCATCGCTGCAGAAGGAAAAACAGAGTACACAGGAGCAGATCGAGCGCTGGAACAGTGACTTGATCCGATTCAATCAGGAGATGGGCTTTAGCTCGGCGGAGCTTGAGCGGATGGAGAAAGAGCTGGAGGAGCTGAAGCTTCAGCTGACGAAGCAGATCGAAGCCATCAATGCCGGCCGGCTGCAAAAGCAAAAGCTGATGGAAACATTAGAATTTAAGCGCGCGGACCGGCTCAAAAGCA
This sequence comes from Marinicrinis lubricantis, assembly GCF_042658665.1. Classification (NCBI taxonomy): domain Bacteria; kingdom Bacillati; phylum Bacillota; class Bacilli; order Caryophanales; family Paenibacillaceae; genus Marinicrinis; species Marinicrinis lubricantis. Next base: position 154,535 of record NZ_JBHSQV010000036.1, on the reverse strand, counting down.
ATCAACGTCTGGAGGATGCCGAAAGCGAAACGAAAGAGCAGCGGATCCAGCTGAAGCAGATCGAATCGGAGCTGCATCAAATGGAAGTAAAGGCGAATCGTCTGGACGTTGAATTGGAGAACTTGTTGAAGAAGCTGTCTGAGGATTACGAGCTCAGCTACGAACTGGCGAAGGAGCGTTATCCGATTCCAGAGGATGTTCAGGCCGCACAGCAAATCGTTCGCGATCTGAAAAGACAGATCGCCTCGCTCGGTGATGTCAATCTGGGGGCGATCGATGAATTCCAGCGGATGAGCGAGCGTTTTGACTTTCTTAGTGAACAAAAGCAGGACTTGGTGGAAGCGAAGCAAAAGCTGTATTTGGTCATTCAGGAGCTTGAACAGGAAATGTCGAAGCGGTTCCGGACGACATTTGATCAAATCCGAATCCATTTTGTTGACGTGTTCAGCAAGCTTTTCGGAGGAGGAAAGGCCGATCTCGTACTCGACGATCCGAATCATCTGCTCGATACAGGGATAGAGATCGTCGCCCAGCCACCAGGCAAAAAGCTGCAAAATTTGCAGCTGCTTTCCGGTGGAGAGAAGGCGCTGACGGCGATTGCTCTGCTTTTTGCCATATTGCATGTAAAACCGGTACCTTTCTGTGTACTTGATGAAGTCGAGGCTGCACTGGACGAAGCGAACGTGGCGCGGTTTGCGCAATATTTAAGGGAGTTCAGTCAAATGACGCAGTTCATCGTCGTCACACACCGTAAAGGAACGATGGAAGAAGCGGATGTCCTGTACGGCGTCACCATGGAAGAAGGCGGTGTATCCAAGCTTGTATCCGTTCGTCTCGATGAGGATGAGCCGGTTTCAGCTTGACGTACGAGGCGGGGAATATTTATGCCGATCGATTGAGAAGAAGAGGATAGGGAAAGATGGGAGGCTGTTTATGAGTTTTTTCAAACGATTGAAGGAAACGATCTCAACCAAGACCGAAGCAGTGACAAATAAATTCAAAGACGGTCTGACGAAAACAAGAAGCGCTTTTGTGGAGAAAGTCGAGGATTTGATTACGCGGCGCAAGAAGATCGATGAAGAATTTTACGAAGAGCTGGAAGAAATTCTGATTACCGCTGATGTCGGGGTAGGTACGGTTATGGAACTTATCGACCAGTTGAGAAAAGAGGTTCGTGCCCGGAAAATCGAGGATCCGGTGGATCTGCAGCCCGTGCTGTCAGAAAAGCTCGTTGATCTCTTGAAGGGAGAAGGCGAAGAGGACAGCCAGTTAAGGCTGAATCCGAGTGGACTGACCGTCATCCTGTTTGTCGGTGTGAACGGAGTGGGCAAAACAACGACCATCGGCAAGCTGGCGCATCGCTTCAAGCAGGAAGGCAAACAGGTCGTACTGGCTGCGGGGGATACGTTCCGTGCAGGGGCGATTGAGCAGCTTGAGGTTTGGGGCGAAAGAGTCGGCGCTCCCGTCATTAAGCAGCAGGCGGGATCTGATCCTGCGGCTGTCATCTATGATGCACTGAAGGCAGCGCAGAACAGAGGCGCTGACATCCTGCTGTGCGATACGGCGGGACGTCTGCAGAACAAAGTGAACTTGATGGAGGAGCTGAGCAAAATATACCGCGTCATTCAGCGTGAAATTCCCGATGCTCCTCATGAGGTGCTGCTGGCACTCGATGCAACAACGGGACAAAATGCGCTGTCACAGGCTAAGCTGTTTGGTGAGAAAACCGGAGTCACAGGCTTGGTGCTGACGAAGCTGGACGGTACAGCGAAAGGCGGTATTGCGATCGCCATCCGTCAGGAGTTGAACATCCCCGTGAAATTGGTCGGGCTGGGAGAGAAGATGGACGATCTGCAGGACTTCGATTCCGAACAATTCGTTCATGCGCTGTTTTCCGATTTTATTCAGAAGGAAGAGTCGAAGCAGGGAGAAGCACTTTAATCGGGTCAGTGATGGTAAAGCGCTGAAAATACTCACTTTATGCTGACAAGGAAAAATACTTGACACCGCATCTGTCTATCGTATATGATAGGGATTGTTCTCAGATGCGGTGTTTTGTTTTGACCTAGATGATGATTGAGATGCGCACTGCCGTAAGGAGGATGCAGCATGGAGGTTTTGGAAAAAGTAATCCGCATCAATTTATTGATGGATTTTTACGAGCCTCTGCTCACGGAAAAGCAGCGATCCGTATTGCGGTATTATTATGTGGACAACTTTTCGCTGAGTGAAATTGCGGATTTGGTTTCAACGAGCCGCCAGGCTGTAAATGACCATTTGAAGCGTGCAGAGCAGACGCTGGAAGATTATGAAACGAAATTGAACCTGGTCCGAAAGCATGAATCAAGAGTGCAGCTGTTGGAGCAGCTTCGTGAAGCGGTATCCAGTGGTGAACCGGACCATGCTGATATGATACAATGGTTGGAACAGCTCGAGGAGCTGGATTAGAAAGCATCAGAGCAGGAGGTGAACGATCATGGCTTTTGAAGGATTGTCCAGCAGATTGCAGAACGTGTTCAGCAAGCTGAAGGGTAAAGGAAAGGTATCCGAGGAAGACGTTAATGATGCCATGCGGGAAGTGCGTTTGGCTCTGCTAGAAGCCGACGTCAACTTTAAAGTGGTAAAAGAGTTTATCTCCAAAGTGAAAGAAAAAGCGATCGGGCAAGAAGTGATGAAAAGCTTTACGCCGGCCATGGTCGTCATTGATATCGTCAATAAAGAGCTGACCGAGCTGATGGGCGGTGCACAGAGCAAGCTGGCGAAGTCCAATCGGCCGCCGACTGTCATCCTTATGGTGGGTCTGCAAGGTGCAGGGAAAACGACAGCTTCCGGTAAGCTGGCTAAGCTGCTCCAAAAGCAAAATCATAAGCCGATGTTGGTTGCCGCTGATATTTACAGGCCTGCTGCGATCAAACAGCTGCAGACGTTAGGTGAACAGCTTAAGGTGCCTGTATTTGCGTTAGGCGATCAGGTAAGTCCGGTGGAGATTGCGAAGCAGGGGATTGAACAGGCGAAGCAGGAGCATCACGACTATGTCATTATCGATACCGCCGGCCGGCTGCAGATCGATGAAAGCTTAATGGAAGAGCTGAAGCAGATTAAGGACGCTGTTCAGCCGGACGAAGTGCTGCTTGTTGTAGATGCGATGATTGGACAAGAAGCTGTCAATGTGGCTGAGAGCTTTCATCATCAGCTCGAGCTAAGCGGCATTGTGCTGACGAAGCTGGACGGGGATACGCGCGGCGGTGCCGCCATTTCGGTCAAAGCGGTCACCGGTTGTCCAATCAAGTTCGCCGGGATGGGTGAGAAGCTGGATGCGCTTGAGCCGTTCCACCCGGAACGGATGGCATCCCGGATTCTTGGCATGGGCGATATGCTGACACTGATAGAAAAGGCGCAGACGACGATCGATACGGAAAAGGCAAAAGAGCTTGAACGCAAAATGCGCAAAGCGGAATTCACCTTTGAAGATTTCCTTGAGCAGATGGAGCAGGTGAAGAAGCTGGGTCCGCTCGATCAAGTGCTCGACATGCTGCCTGGCATGGGCAAGATGAAGGGCATGAAGAACCTGAACGTCGATGAGAAGCAGATGGCACGAGTGGTGGCGATTGTCAAATCGATGACCAAGGAAGAGAAGCAGAACCCCGAGCTCTTGAACGCAAGCCGTCGCAAGCGGATTGCGGAAGGCAGCGGCAACTCGATTCAGGAAGTCAACCGCCTCATCAAGCAGTTCGAGGAAATGCGAAAAATGATGAAGCAGTTTTCCAGCATGATGGGCAACAAAAAGCAAATGAAAAAGCTGGGCAAAGGCTTTAAATTTCCATTTTGATTGCTAGCCTCATTAAATGAGGCCGCCCGAAAAGGAACCGCATAAGCTTCGAAGCATGAAGATCGCTTTTTGGGTTAAATATTGTAAGGAGGTGAATTTGACATGGCAACACGTATTCGCTTGAAACGTATGGGTGCTCACAAAGCTCCTTTCTACCGTTTGGTCGTTTCCGATTCCCGTTCTCCAAGAGACGGCCGCTTTATCGAGGAGATTGGCTACTACAATCCAGTAGCTCAACCTGCTGAGGTGAAGATCGATGAAGAAAAAGCGTTGAAATGGCTGCAAACGGGAGCGCAAGCTTCTGATACGGTTCGCAGCTTGTTCAGCAAAGCTGGTATTATGAAGAAATTCCACGAGTCTAAGCTGCAGAAGTAACTATAGGCTGGAGGTTCTTGATCATGAAAGAGCTGATCCAAGTTATTGCGAAAGCGCTCGTTGATCATCCAGAAGATGTGCGTGTGGAGGAAACGGAAAAGGATCATGCGGTCGTGTATGAGCTTTCCGTCCATCCAGAGGACGTAGGCAAAGTGATCGGCAAGCAAGGCCGAATTGCGAAAGCGATGCGAACCGTCGTCACATCGGTAGCTGTGAAGATGAACAAAAAAGTGATTGTGGATATTCAATCATAATAGACCACATTTAAAAGGGGCTAGGAGCATTCCTAGCCTCTTTTTTCTATTCATCCTGGGGAGCATATGCGGGGTACATTGATTTTTGACGCAAGGACATGTATATTTTCAAAAGAGAATCATTGCAGTATCAACGATGGAAAGGAGGGAGTACTATGAGCGGGAAATTGTTTAAGGTCGGTAAAGTAGTGAATACCCATGGTATTCGAGGCGAATTGAAGGTGGTCTCGACAACCGATTTTGAAGAACTGAGGTTTGCAAAAGGCAGTGAGCTTTGGCTGGATCATCCCAGCTTGAGTGAACCGATCCCGTTTAAAGTAGCGGATGCGAGAGCACATAAAGGTACATATATTCTCCGATTCGAGGGGATCCAAAATATTAATGAGGTCGAGCAATATAAAGGCGGCACATTAAACGTCACCGAGGATCAACTGGCCGAGCTGGAGGAAGATGAGTTTTATTATTATGAGATTGTCGGCTGCCGCGTTGTGACGGAGGAAGGCGAAGAGCTGGGGACGATCAAGGAAATATTGAGTACGGGAGCAAACGATGTATGGGTTGTGAAAGGCAAGAGCGGCAAGGACATTCTCATTCCGTATATAGACGAGGTCGTATTGGAAGTGGATGTGGAGGAACAGCTGGTAAAGATTCATCTCATGGAAGGGCTGCTGTAAAATGAAAATTGATGTGCTGACCATATTCCCCCGCTTGTTTGAGCCTTTCTTTGAGGAAAGCATCATCGGAAAAGCGAGAGAAAAAGGCAAGGTTCATTTTCAAACCATTAATTTCAGGGATTTCTCCACGAACAAGCATCAGACGGTTGATGACTACCCGTACGGGGGAGGCGGTGGAATGGTGCTGAAGCCTGAGCCCATCTTCTCAGCGGTAGAGCATTTAACCGAAGGTACGGAGAAGAAGCCGAGAGTCATCTTAATGTGCCCGCAGGGTAAACCATACCGCCAAAGCAAGGCGGAGGAGCTGGCACAGGAGGAGCACTTGATTTTTATATGCGGTCATTATGAGGGATATGATGAACGCATTCGGAAGTATTTGGTCACCGATGAAATTTCAATTGGCGATTATGTGTTGACCGGCGGAGAAATTCCTGCGATGGCGGTCATCGATAGTGTCGTGAGACTATTGCCGGGCGTGCTAGGCAATGAGATTTCAGCTGTGACGGATTCACACAGCACTGGCTTGCTGGAGCATCCACACTACACTCGACCTCCGATATTTAGAGAGTGGGAGGTTCCTGAAGTGCTGCTGTCCGGCCATCATGAGAACATCGAAAAATGGCGCCGCAAAGAATCACTGCGAAGAACTTGGAAGAGGCGCAGAGATCTTCTCGAAGGTCTGGAGCTGAACAAAGAAGAACAGCAGTGGTTGAAGCAATTTGAGCAGGATGATGAATAATGTACGTTAACTGCAGATAAACTATTGTCTTTATGTCCCGGATATGATAAACTAATGCCTGTTGGTTTAGTACGGTGGTCCTCTGCCGGTATACGGCTGCCAATCAGCCGATCATGGAGACGGTACGAACACCTGTGTGGAAGGAGGTCATCACTATGAATCAAGAACTTTTAAAAGAGCTTACTCAAGAGCAGCTGCGCAAAGATATTCCGGCATTCCGTCCGGGAGATACACTCAGAGTACACGTTAAGGTCGTTGAGGGATCCCGCGAACGTATCCAGGTGTTTGAAGGGGTTGTTATCAAGCGCCGCGGCGGCGGAATCAGCGAAACCTTTACCGTTCGTAAAGTATCTTATGGTGTTGGGGTAGAGAGAACGTTCCCGCTTCACACGCCGAAAATCGATAAAATCGAAGTGATGCGTCGTGGTAAAGTTCGCCGTGCGAAACTGTACTACCTGCGTAATCTTCGTGGTAAAGCTGCTAGAATTCAAGAAATTCGCAGATAATAATGCAGGAAGGGGACTTGTGATCAAGTCTCCTTTTTTCAAATTCAGGACGGGTCAGCCTATCAATCAAAAATGATTCCAGTGATATTCTTGCCATAAAACTCCATCCGACCGAAATATGAACGAAGGAATGAACTGCCATGGACGACGTAGCTGCTGCCAAGTCACAATGGAGAGAATGGATACTGGCCATTGCAATCGCCCTTGTCGTCGTTATTTTGCTGCGATGGTACGTGGTGAGTCCCACGGTCGTATCGGGTGAATCCATGGAACCGAATTTTTATCATAATGACCGGGTCATGGTAAACAAGATGATTTATAAGCTTCGGGAGCCAAAACGCGGTGAAGTCATCGTATTTCACGCTTCGGAGCAAAAGGACTACATAAAACGAGTAATCGCGCTGCCTGGAGACCGAATTATGGTCAAGGGAGACGACGTATATATAAATGGACAGATCGTTTGGGAACCCTATATAGCAGAGTCTGTAAGACAGGCACATGAGCAGGGAACACTTTATAATCAGCTGAGAAATTTCAAAATTACGAATGAAGGCATTGTCCCTGTGGTAGTACCAGATCAAATGCTGTTCGTCATGGGAGATAACCGGCCTTCGAGCAACGATAGCCGAAATCAAGAGATTGGTTTCATCCCAATCGATCAGGTCGTTGGGAGAGCGGATCTTATTTTTTGGCCGTTAAGGCATTTTGAAGTCATTCAGCATTCCGAACCGGAGGTGAAATCATGAGTATTCAATGGTTTCCAGGCCATATGGCGAAAGCAAGACGACAAATTGAAGAACGACTGAAGCTGATCGATGTTGCGATCGAGCTGTTGGATGCGCGCATACCGCTGTCGAGCCGAAATCCGATGATTGACGATATTTTGGCCCAAAAGCCGAGAATCGTCCTTCTGAATAAAGCGGATATTGCAGATGAACGCATAACGAAGGAATGGATTAGGTATTTTGCAGATCGAAAACTGAAGGCGCTGCCGGTAGAATCGACGACCGGAAAAGGGGTCAAAGAAATTACGGAAGCTGCCAAAGAGAAAATGGCGGACAAGTTTGCGGCGATGGGCAGGAAGGGAATACAGCCTCGTGCCGTTCGAGCATTGATCGTGGGCATTCCCAATGTCGGAAAAAGTACACTGATCAACCGATTAGCGGGGAGAAGTGCAGCCGCGACAGGCGACCGTCCGGGAGTCACGAAAGCGCAGCAGTGGATTCGAATCGGAAGTGAGCTGGAGCTGCTCGATACACCAGGAATACTGTGGCCTAAATTCGAAGAAGAATGGGTAGGTTATCATCTAGCTGCTACGGGTGCGATTAAAGACGAAATTTTAAACTCGGAAGATATCGCTTTCTATATATTGAAATATTTGATTCGCGAGTATCCTAAGGCCTTGGAAGAACGTTATGGAATTGAACAGCTTCCAGAGGATACGGAAAACCCTCATGAGGTTGTGGAGCTGATGGAGCAGATCGGTCGAAAAAGAGGCTGTCTTCAGAGCGGGGGCAGTGTCAATCTGGAAAAAGCATCAAATGTGATTTTGAGGGATCTAAGAACGGAGAAGCTGGGGCGAATCAGCTTGGAGCGGCCGTCCGATTTTGAAGCGTTGTGAGTGCGCGAAATATAGTTATACGTCTAAATAATAGGCATGAGCGTTAGATCGATTGTTGAAGCAAATGGACCTTGTAAATCTCTAGTGGAGACTGCAAGGTTTTTTTTGTTTTTCCTTGCGAAAACCTTTACAATATGGAATATAATGAAAAAATATGAGTTGTATAGATGCCGATATGGAGGGGAAATCATGCAATTTGAGCAGATGAAAGAGACAGCCAATAGACTATCAAGTTCCATCGGAAAGGTCATCGTAGGAAAACAGGAGGTGATCGAGCACCTTCTGGTCGGTATTTTTGCTGCTGGTCATGTACTGTTGGAGGATGTTCCGGGAACAGGAAAAACGATGCTGGCCAAAGCACTCGCGAAATCGATGGGTGGAAGTGCCAAAAGAGTGCAGTTCACACCGGATCTTCTGCCGAGCGATATAACAGGAATTCATTATTTTAATCAAAAGACAAGTGAATTCGAATTTCGTCCCGGTCCCGTGTTCACGAACATATTGCTGGCGGATGAAATTAACCGGGCTACACCAAGAACGCAATCGAGCTTGTTGGAATGTATGGAGGAACGCCAAGTGACGATCGACGGCGTCACGATGCCGCTGGAAAGACCGTTTTTGGTCATTGCAACGCAAAATCCGGTTGAAAACCATGGCACGTATCCTTTGCCGGAGGCACAGCTCGATCGATTTTTAATTAAAACGGCGATGGGATATCCAGAGAAGGATGAAGCTGTGCAAATTTTAAAGCGTTTCCAAGCGGAAAATCCCTTGGACCAGCTGGAAGCCGTTGTTCGTCCCGAGGATATAGCAGTTGCGCAGCAGCGGATTGGACAAGTTCGGGTGACCGATGAGCTGTTTGGATACATCGTGCAGCTTGCAGAAGAGACTCGGAAACATGCCGATGTGGTGCACGGCGTAAGCCCCCGCGGCTGTCAGTCACTGCTTAGAGCATCTCAAGCGTGCGCCGTTATACGCGGAGGCAGGGATTATGTTCTTCCGGATGATGTAAAGCATATGGCAGCCCCCGTCCTTTCGCATCGCCTAGTGCTGAACTCACAGGCCCGGATGAAAGGCGTGACGGCCGGCGGCATTATGGAACAAGTGCTCGGAACCGTGCCGGTGCCTGTCGATCATGCGTATTCTAGGTAGGCTGTAAATCGTATGTATTGGCTTTTTATTATCGCACTGTTGGTCGTTTTTGTTCAGATGGGGATTTACTCAAGATGGGGCTTGAGAAAGGTTACATATGAGCGATATTTTCCAAAGAGCTCTTGTATGGAGGGGGAGGAAGCGCATATGGTTGAACGCGTGTCCAATCGCAAGTGGCTTCCGGTACCTTGGCTGCGTATGGAGTCCGCGATTCCAAGCAGCCTGCAGTTCAGAAAAGATGCGACGGTGGATGTGCTGGAAGGCGAAAGGATGCAGAACCATTCCAGCTTGTTCAGCTTATTTCCGTATACGCAGATCACACGAACGCATCATTTTACCTGCATTCGCAGAGGCAGCTATACCTTAAACACCGTCACGATGACCTTTGGTGATCTGCTTGGTATTGTGAAGAAGCACAAAGTGTTCGAGACACCGATGCACATGCTGGTGACTCCGAGGCCGCTGCCGCTCGAGGAGCTGCCGCTGCCTGCTCGCGAGTGGCTCGGTGAAACGGTTGTACGCAGATGGATTGTGCCGGATCCATTTCTCTTCTCCGGCGCTCGTCCTTATCAATCCGGTGATCCGATGCATACTGTGCATTGGAAGGCGACGGCAAGAACGAATGAACTGCAGGTTCATCGCAAGGATTTTACGGCAGATTACAGTATTATGATCTGCTTGAATGTCGAAGACCGGGAAGAAGTATGGAAGGAAGTCATCGATCAAGAGCGGATTGAACAGCTGATCCGTGCTTGCTCTGCGGTCGCCTTTGACTTAACCGATAAGCAGGTTCCTGTCGGCTTTGCCTGCAACGGCTATGATATTGAAACGAAAGAAAAGCGGCCGTTGGTCATTGAGCAGGGATCCGGTGCAGCGCATCTCGATACGATTCAGGAGCAGCTGGCGAAGCTGAAGATCGAGCCGGTTGTCCATTTCTACGAGTTGTTGGAGAAACTGCAGCAGGGGCAGCAGGGCGCTGTCGATTATTTAATCGTTACCTCTGTGGTGAACAGCAAGGTATTGGAACGTATCGAACGGCTTCGAGGTTCCGGAAGTGAAGTACAGCTATTGGATATGGCTTCACTCGGCTTCATGAAGGAGGGCGCATGATGCTTCTGCTGAAACGGCTAGTCAAAGGACTCTCGGAGCAGTTGTTCATATTTCCAATATATACAGTCTTGTATGTCGTACTTAATCAAGAAGGCGTGGAAACGGCTTCCTTACCGTTATGGATAGCAGCATTTACATTGTTGTATACGCTGGGTTCTCTCTGGAAGGAAAGGGCGCATAAGTGGCGAATGTATGGTGTTATTCTCTCTGCTCTCATTACATCTGCAGCCGCAGCGGTGTTGATCGAGGATGGGATCGCTGGCGTACTGCTTTTGACTGCTGTGAATCTATTTGCCTACTTAAGAGGCGTGTTTACGAGTCATCTTCCATGGAATTCACAGACACTGCGAAATATGATTTGTTTGCTGAGCTATTTTATTTCCGTGTTTTTATTTGCAAAAGTTGAACCGCTTGAGCCTTATCAAACGGCAGTGACCGTTCTTGGAATTTCTATTTTGGTCATTTACATTGGAATGCAGAATATATTCAATCTGAAGGATGAGGCGTCACACGGCGGCAGCAGCCGGAAAATTCCGCGCCGGACGCTGATGCTGAATGCCGTCATGGTATTCATCCTGCTGGCGGCAATGTTTATTTTATTCAGTTTGAAATGGATTCAGGATGCAGCGGGAACGGTGATGAACGAGATCAAGGAGCGCGCAGCAGCTTTTTTCAGGTGGCTGAATGATCTTTTAGCTAGTGACGAGATCATCAATGAACCGATGCAGCCGCAGCAGCCTATGGCGCCGTTTCCGACAGAGGAAACGGAGGAAACGTGGTGGACGAAGTTTCTGGAAGTGTTGGAACAAGTGATGTCTTATCTCGTGATCGGCTTGCTTGTCCTCCTCATTCCAGTGCTCCTGTGGTTTTTATGGAAGAAAGCCATTCCGCTGTTGAGGAGATTCTCGCAGTGGCTTGCACTAAAGCTGCAGCAGTCATCAGGGGAAGTCAGCGAAGCCTACGAAGACGTAGTAGAGGCGATTACAGATCCGAAGACGGATCCAGGCAAAGGAAAGAACAAGCCGAGAGGACGCAGGCTGTTTTCCCGTTTCACTTCTGTCAGCAATCGCGAAAAAGCGATAGATCAATATATGAGCATGCTTCGAAAGTATGTGAAGAAAGGCCTCGAGGAGAAGCCGAACCGGACTTCACTAGAGACTGGAAGGTTCATATTGGAAATGGATTTGAACGAGAAAAAACGAAATCAAGCTGTCATTGAGCTGTACAATAAGGTAAAATACGGGGATAAGGATGTTACAGATGACGAACTGAAAAAGCTGGATTCATAGGGAGAGAAATGACATCATGTTGTCTTATGAGCAGGAGTTATGGAATAGGGGTTTAGTACATATTGCAGGCATTGACGAGGTGGGAAGAGGCTGCTTGTTCGGTGACGTTGTCGCCGCAGCAGTCGTGCTCCCCTCTTCTTTTGTTTGTGAGGATATTCAGGATTCGAAGAAGCTGAGCGAGAAAAAGCGAGATGCGCTGTACGATATCATTCAAGAGCAAGCGCTCGCGATCGGAATCGGAAGAGTAGCCGCTGAGGAAATCGATCGGATCAATATCAAGCAAGCGGCACGGCTCGCAATGCAGAAAGCGCTAAGGCAAATGGAGATCGTACCCGATTATCTGCTTATCGATGCGGAGCGAATTGAAACGGATATTCCGCAGCTTTCCATTGTGAAAGGAGACAGTCTTAGCCAGTCGATCGCAGCCGCCTCAATCATCGCCAAAGTGACGCGGGACAGGCTGTGTGTGCACTGGGACCAGCTGTATCCACAATACGGTATCGCCAAGCATAAGGGATACGCAACGAAGGAGCACCGGGAAGCGATTCGCACCTATGGTCCTTGTCCGCTGCATCGGACATCGTTTCTAAACAATATCTTGGCAGAGCAGCAAACGCTGTTTTAAGGGTTTGAGACACGTCTGCTAACAGAAACGGCGACAGCAGCCGATATACATACCATAAGAGAAAAGTAAGTGTCAGGAGGTAGCAGGGCTGTGGATGTAGGAATGCTGGTGCGATCACTGCTTGGAAATACGCGTCCGAGCAGTGCGAAAGCATTAGAATTAAAGGTTGGACAAGTGGTTAAAGGCGTAGTCATGCAGCTGCTTAGCGAATCGGAAGCGCTGCTGCAAATCGAAGGAATGCCGGTCAGAGCGAGGCTGCAAACACCGCTGAATCCAGGGCAAAGCACGCTTTTGCAGGTGCAGCCGGAATCCGAGAATGGCTATATTGTGTTCAAGCCTTTAGAGCAATCGCAGATGCCTCTGCAGAAACAGTCGCTGGAGCAAATCCTAAAGGCGTGGTCATTGCCCGTGGACGGAAAACATAAACAGCTGCTGCAGCTGATGCGGGAGAACCAAATGCCGCTGGAAAAAAATACAGCGAAGCAGCTGCTAACCGTGATGTCCTCTCTTCCGAAAGGCATGCCTGCACAGCAGACGGTACAGACTGCAGCACTCATGCTGCAGAAAGGTCTTCCGCTTACGGGCGAATCGCTGCAGGCGGTTCATCAAATTCGTTTCGGTGAGCCGATGCAGCAGCTTTTGAAGCAAATGACAAGCGAGCTGGAGCAGTATGTTCAGTCGGAGCGGACAAGCACTGCACAAGCAGCCGGCGGCTCAGCCGCAGGTTCGACCGCTTCAGAAGTACCTGCTCGATTGCTGCAGCTGCTTAAAGGATTGAGCGTCCTTCAAAATCGTATCGCGCACTCGGATCAAGCTTCCACAACGCAGCCATCTGGCGCAGCGGTGCCTTCGAACAGCAACGCCGAAGGCCATGCTCAAGCTGGAGGGGTGAAAATGGCTGCGGCCGGTACAGAATCGGCCCGGACGGGGTTCAATTCGAATCCTCCATCGGCTGCGGTGGTGTCACCTCCGGGGGGCGCAGCTCCAGGTGCTGGGGCGCCTCATCAACTCAACCATGTACCAAGTGCAGAGATTCGCAGCGGTGAACTCACGGCGAACGGTCAAGGACAGGACAAGCGTGCTTCGTTAAATCAGACATCTAATCAAGTGGCGTCTAGTCAGCAATCTGCTTCTGAAGCAGGGCGGAGCGCCCAAGCCGTGGCCGCTAAAGGGGGGGAAGCTGTTCATACAGGCGTTTCTACATCACCATCCGGTGAGCATGAGCTGCTGAAGTGGTTTAAACAGTTAGGAGTACATCACGAACGGGATAGCTGGAAGCTTCTGCTTCGTACCATGGCAGATACGCTCCCGTACGAGCAAAATAGGGATGGTTTAGAGTTTCAACGTATGAAAGCAGGAGAATCGCAGGCGGGAGAAGCTGGAGGACGTGGAGTACAGGAGACTGTGAAAAGCCTGCTGCTTCAGTTAGCGCAATTGGAAGAACTGCCTCATTCCTTGAAGGAGTCCAGCTCACAGCTGCTGCAGCATATTACCGGCCAGCAGCTGATGATGGGTCAGGAACGGGGAACGATGCTGTCGCATATGACGTTCATTTTGCCTTCTGGACCTCAACAGGAAGGTAAAGATATATCGGTTACAGTACAGGCTCGCAGAGGGAGCAAGGGTGAAATCGATGCAAACAACTGCAGGCTGCTATTCGACCTTCAATTAGCATCACTTGGGAATACCATGATCGATGTTCAGGTCACGAATCAAGTCGTACAGCTTCGAGTCCTGAACGATGAACCGGGGTTGGAGGAATGGATGCAGGACAATGGAGCTGAGCTGAAAGAAGGCATGAAGGCGTTAGGCTTCTTATTAAGCGGCATGCATCAAGCTCCTTATCCGGTTTCCGAAGGACAGGCTGTGGCTGCTTCACAGGAAGAAATGAACGATTCCTTCATTCTTGGACAGGTCCATCGAAAGCTGGCACCTCCCGAATACAGAGGGGTAGATATACGTTTATGACCGAATCACATCATAAAAAGAATGTGAAAAGAGCCGCCGCACTAAAGTACGACGCTGAAAAACAGGAAGCGCCGATTCTCGTAGCCAAAGGTTCGGGTGTTACGGCGGATAACATATTGAAATTAGCCCGAGAGAACGGGGTCCCTGTTCAGGAAGATCCATCATTAGTCGAAGTTCTCTCTAAGCTGGATTTGAATCAGCAAATTCCAACGGAGCTGTATCAGTTGGTCGCCGAGGTGCTCGCTTTTATTTATAAAGCAGATCAAGACCTTCATTCGGGAAGAAACTCTGATGCTTTGTACGAGAAAGGATGAGTTCAAGGTGAACCGAAAGCAGAAGGGTCAGTTGGCAGAGGAAGCGGCTTGCCGCTTTTTGCTTTTGAATGGTGTTTACGTCATAGATCGCAATTGGAGATGCCGATCTGGGGAGATCGATATTGTTGCTGAGGATGGGGAGGAGCTTGTTTTCGTAGAGGTTCGAAGCAAGCAGGAGAGCAGTCCCTATGGAACTGCTCTGGATGCCGTCGATGCTCGGAAGCAGCTGCAGGTGAGGCGTACGGCAGAGGTGTATCTTCACCAGCAGCAGCGGTTTGATGCGAAAATTCGTTTTGATGTCATCGGTGTGGAATTTAAGGTTGATGGGAAATGGCAGATTACCCATGTCCCCTATGCCTTTTAACTTGCTCCATTTCTTATCAAACGTGCAGCGGGAAGAGGCTGCTGGTTTACATTCTCAAGCATTTATTTTCAATAAAATGAATTTGGTTTTCCAGCCGGTTGATTCGTTCGGTACTTAATGTGGTTCCGTCGTGACCGGCTTTCATTTTTTCAAGCTCCTGTTTCAACTGCGGAAGATCTGCGGATGCATTGGCACAGTCATAGCTGCTTTCCAGATTTTCGATCATTTACGGCTCCTCCTTTGGCTTGAGAGATCATATGAGTACACCATTAGGTTGTCAACTCATCCATCGCTTTATGCTTTTACTTTCGTCTCAAGTCCAAGGATCTGTACTGTATGGCTTCGGCGATATGAGGCACTTCAATTTGTTCAGAGCCTTCGATATCAGCGATCGTGCGGGCGATTTTAACGATCCGGTCATACGCACGCAGGCTGATGCCGAGCTTAATGACTGCATCATCCAGCATTTTTTTGGTGTCTGATCCGAGAGAAGCAAACCTGCCGAGCCATTTGCCTCTCAATTCACCGTTAAATTGAATAGGAAGCTGTGCATAACGTTCCTGCTGCAGCTTAATTGCCTGGATGACAGTCTGCCGCATGTCTTTACTGGACATCGAGGACGATCCGCCCTGAATTTCTTCCGCTGAGAGCGGTGGAACTTCAACTTGAAGGTCGATGCGGTCCAGAAGAGGACCCGAAATGCGCGACCGATAATGGTCAATTTTGATATCCGTACAGGTGCACTGCTGCTCCGGGTGGCTGCTTCCCGCATAGCCGCATGGACAAGGATTCATGGATGCAGCGAAGATAAAGTGTGCAGGGAAGGTGAAGGAAGCTCTCGCCCTGCTGATTGTTACATGACGGTCCTCCAGCGGCTGCCGCAGCACTTCCAGCACAGGCTTCATAAATTCGGGCAGCTCATCTAAATAAAGCACTCCGCGATGGGCTAAGCTTACTTCGCCGGGCTTTGGAATTGTCCCTCCGCCGATCATTCCTCCGGCAGATATCGTATGGTGCGGCGCACGGAAAGGACGCCTGCGGATTAATTGGTCGTGGTGTGCCAGCTTGCTGCTTGCACTGTATATTTTCGTGACCTCCAATGCTTCGTCTTCATTCAATAAAGGAAGAATGGTCGGCAGTCTTCGCAGCAGCATCGTTTTTCCGGTTCCGGGAGGTCCGATGAGCAGGATGTTGTGCATTCCCGCGGCAGCGATCATGAGCGCTCTTTTTGCATGATGCTGCCCTTTGACATCTCCATAATCCTCTTCGCAATGAACTGTCTGTTCTCCCGGTTCATCCTCCGAGATCGATTTCGAAAATGACATGAGGGAATGGGGGTCTTTCCATTGCTTCAAGTGTTCTAAAGGAACAACCTCAATCCCATGAACAAGCGCGGCTTCCTCTGCATTAGCTTTAGGCAAATATACTTTGGCAAAGCCTTTTTTTCTAGCGTCTTCAAGCATAGCAAGCACCCCGGAAACGGGTCTCAATGCGCCTTCGAGAGACAATTCACCAATGAACAGTGCTTTGTTTGTTTCCGGAAAGTGGATTTGAGCGCTAGCCAGTACGATTCCTGCAGCAATGGCCAAATCGAAGGATGCCCCTTCCTTTCGTAAATCGGCTGGTGCAAGATTCACCGTAATGCGCTGCTGCGGAAACGTAAAGCCGGAATTCTTCAGCGCCGAACGGACTCTTTCCACCGACTCCTTGATGGCTGAATCAGGTAGACCGACCAAATGAAACGCAGGTAAGCCGTTATTTATATCCACTTCAACCTCGATCAATTTCCCGTCAATGCCGTATAGGCAGCTGCTGTATACTTTTCCGTACATGCCAAAAACACCCTTTCCATTACGATCATTCTCGGAAAAGGTGCTTCCTTATATCCGCATCAAGTTGATTCCTTTTTAATTTACCAAGGTTGTGCAGTTGGTGCAAGGTATAGAAATAAACAATCCGTACAAAACTATATCGTAATATGATGGTGGAGATTTAGTAAAAGTCAGAGCTAAGGTTAATCTGATGGATAAGAGGTGATTGCAGTGCAGGAAAACCCATACTTTTGTCCGAATTGCCGTTCCAACCGAATTAAATTCAGTCTTATTACCCAGATGACACAGCCTTTTCGTAAGGATGCGATCAGCGGAGCGATTGTTGAGGAAGGCGATGCTCAGCAGTCGATGGAAGAGGAACCAACGATCCAATGCAACGTTTGCGGCTTCACGGGCAATGAGATGAGATTTATTAAACAGGCGGAAAGAGAGCCGAGAATGCCTGCTCAAATGGATACGATCTATTAACTCTAAAATAAAAAGAGTCCCTGCAAGGGACTCTTTTTATTGACCTATTGGTAAGTATGTGATTTTGCTGTTAAGAAACCTATTCTTCGCGACTCACAGTCAAAACGAACATAAAAAAAGGAAAGGCAAGTGAACGATGACACAGTAGTTGGCTTTGAACTCATGATCATGACGGGTTCGTTCTTATGTTGATTAGGCATAGGTTTTATCCAAAAAAGTTATGAATGCGTTTTGAAAAAAATAAGGAAACGTGTAGACAAACATGTTACAATAGGAAAGGCGCGGAAGTGAAACGGTTACATTACCATTTGAAAAAACTGCGTCTAAAGCAGGATTTCCAACCATCTTTTCAGATAAGCAAGAAATGATAGGAGGAGCAGAGGAAAATGAATATTCATGAGTACCAAGGAAAAGAAGTGCTGAAACAGTTTGGCGTTGCCGTTCCTGAGGGACGAGTCGCATTTACTGTGGAAGAGGCTGTACAGGCAGCGAAGGATTTAGGTACTCCCGTTTGTGTCGTAAAGGCACAAATCCATGCCGGAGGACGGGGGAAAGCCGGCGGTGTAAAAGTAGCAAAAAGTTTGGATGAAGTTCGTACATATGCCGACGAGATTTTGGGCAAGGTGCTCGTTACTCACCAAACCGGCCCAGAGGGCAAAGAAGTCAAGCGTCTGTTGATTGAACAGGGCTGCGACATTAAGAAGGAATACTATGTCGGCCTCGTCGTTGACAGATCTACAGGGCGCGTTGTGATGATGGCTTCCGAGGAAGGCGGTACGGAGATTGAAGAGGTTGCCGCGAAAACACCGGAGAAAATCTTCAAGGAAGTGATTGATCCTGCAGTAGGCTTGCAAGGGTTTCAAGCGCGCAGACTGGCATATTCCATTAACATTCCACGTGAATTGGTCAATAAAGCGGCATCATTTATGACCGCCTTATATAATGCTTTCATCGAGAAGGACTGCTCCATTGCGGAAATCAATCCACTCGTTGTGACCGGTGATGGCAATGTGATGGCGCTCGATGCGAAATTAAACTTCGATTCGAACGCATTGTTCCGTCATAAGGACATCCTGGCACTTCGCGATTTGGATGAAGAAGATGAAAAAGAAATTCAAGCTTCCAAGTTCGACTTAAGCTATATTGCCCTTGACGGCAACATCGGCTGTATGGTCAACGGTGCCGGATTGGCTATGGCTACGATGGATATTATTAAGCACTACGGCGGGGAGCCTGCGAACTTCCTCGACGTTGGGGGCGGTGCAACGAAGGAGAAAGTAACCGAAGCGTTCAAAATTATTTTATCCGATGAAAAAGTAAAAGGCATCTTCGTTAACATTTTCGGCGGCATTATGCGTTGTGATGTCATTGCTGAAGGTGTTGTGGCTGCAGCGAAGGAACTCGGTTTGGACCGTCCTTTGGTGGTTCGTTTGGAAGGAACGAACGTAGATCTTGGCAAGAAGATACTGAACGAATCGGGATTAAACATTGTAGCAGCGGATTCGATGGCTGACGGTGCGCAAAAAATCGTTGCACTCGTGAAGTAATATAGGTGAGGAGGGATTCTTACAATGAGCATTCTTATTAATAAAGATACAAAAGTGATCACGCAAGGGATTACAGGTTCCACAGGTTTGTTCCATACAAAAGGTGCATTGGATTATGGAACACAGATGGTCGGTGGGGTAACTCCAGGCAAGGGCGGTACGAACATCGATATCACATTGGAAAACGGTGAGACGGTTTCCCTTCCGGTTTTTAATACGGTGAACGAGGCGAAGGAAGCGACAGGAGCGAATGTCTCCGTTATTTATGTACCACCCGCTTTCGCAGCTGACTCCATTATGGAAGCGGTGGATGCTGAGCTGGATCTAGTCATCTGTATTACGGAAGGCATTCCGGTACTGGATATGGTGAAAGTGAAGCGCTACATGGAAGGCAAAAAGACACTGCTTGTGGGGCCGAACTGTCCTGGAGTCATTACGCCTGGCGAATGTAAGATTGGTATTATGCCGGGATATATCCATACTCCAGGTCACGTGGGGGTTGTGTCCCGCAGCGGAACGTTGACTTACGAGGCGGTACATCAGCTTACGACACGCGGCATCGGGCAATCTTCTGCAGTAGGTATCGGCGGTGACCCTGTAAAAGGGATGGAATTCATCGACGTGCTGAAACGATTCAATGAGGACCCTGACACATATGCCGTTATTATGATCGGTGAGATCGGTGGAACGGCAGAGGAAGAAGCAGCAGAATGGATCAAAGCGAATATGACGAAGCCGGTTGTCGGGTTTATTGGCGGACAAACGGCCCCTCCAGGAAAAAGAATGGGCCATGCAGGAGCTATTATTTCCGGAGGAAAAGGAACGGCTGCTGAAAAGATTAAGGTAATGGAAGCCTGCGGTATCCGCGTTGCTCCAACACCTTCCGAAATGGGATCTACGCTCGTTTCCGTGTTGGAGGAAAAAGGATTGCTGGATCAATGCATTACAAAATAATTTGATGTCATAAAGGTAAGCAACCTTTCAACTTGTTCAAAGTTGGAAGGTTGCTTTTTTTTGTGATCTAAACATGACGTATTGGCAAGTCGTCAAATCACACGTTTAGAAGAAAAGAAATGATGATTTCTTATGTGAAGAGAGGTTTGAAACGGATGGAATACAATTCATATTTTGCTTCCGAGGATGCGGCAGTCGTTTTCGCGCTGCAAGAAACAGATGGCATCGGATGGAAAACCATCCATAAGCTTGCTAGCTTGCAGATGCCGCTTATCGAAGCTTTACGCATGCCTACCCCGAAATTGCTTGCAGCGGGAATACCCGCGAAGCAGGCACGAGTGATCCAATCGATCCGTATCGAAGAAACGATCGAAGTGCGTTTGCCCGTGTACATGGAGAATCATGTACACATCATTACACCGTTCGACAATGATTACCCCACATTATTAAAAGAGATTTCGACACCTCCATGGGTATTGTATGTGCTTGGAGATAAGAACAGATTAAAATATCCCTCATTCGCCGTGGTAGGAACGAGGCACCCGACGTATTATGGGAAACAAGCAGCAGAGAAGCTGTCCAGAGAGCTGTCAAACACAGGTTTGACCATCATTAGCGGATTGGCGAGAGGAATCGATAAAATAGCCCATACCGGAGCGCTGCAGGGCAGAGGGAGCACGATTGCGGTATTAGGAACGGGATTGGATCAAATCTATCCTAGAGAACACCGTGCATTGTTTCAGAGCATTGCTGAAAAAGGCTGCATAGTGACCGAATCGCCTTGGGGGACTCCATTTCACCCCGGTTTATTTCCGCTTCGAAATCGGATTATTGCCGGCTTAAGCTTAGGAACGCTCGTCGTTGAGGCGGCGGAAAGAAGCGGGTCGCTCATTACAGCAGATTATGCCTTGGAGTATTCTAGGGATGTGTTCGCAGTGCCAGGACCCATTTTTTCGAAGCAAAGCCAAGGAACTTTGAAAATGATTCAGCAAGGTGCTAAATTAGTAACATGCTGCAGTGATATCTTAGAAGAGTATGAGCATCGAGTGTCACTGCATTCTATGGAAGCGTCCGATGAGGGCGCTTTGCAGGATGAGGCGGAATTAACCGAGGACGAGCGGTTCATTATCCGGTTGTTTGAGGGGACGGAGTCCTTTACTTTTGATCAATTATTAGAAAAAAGTAAATTCACATTTGGACATTTGCATTCAGTTTTGTTACATTTAACTTTGAAAACCCAGATTATTCAATTACCCGGTTCATCTTATATGCGAAATATGGATTCATAACAAGGGGGGAAATCTATGGCGGATTCATTGGTGATCGTGGAGTCACCGGCGAAAGCCAAAACGATTGGCAAATATTTAGGCAAACAATTTATTGTAAAAGCTTCCATGGGACATATCCGAGACCTCCCCAAAAGTCAAATTGGAATCGAATTGGAATCAGGTGATTTTGAGCCTAAATATATTACCATTCGAGGTAAAGGTTCTATTCTTAAAGAATTGAAGGATGCTAGGAAAAAGGTTAAAAAAGTATATCTCGCAGCTGACCCCGACCGGGAGGGGGAAGCGATCGCATGGCACTTGGCGCATTATCTTGAATTGAACGAGGATGAGCCGTGCAGAGTCGTTTTCAATGAAATAACGAAACAGGCCGTCAAGGATGCATTCAAATCACCAAGAACGATCAACAAGGATTTAGTGAATGCTCAGCAGGCACGAAGGATACTGGACCGAATTGTTGGATACAAGATTAGTCCGCTGCTCTGGAAAAAAGTCAAAAAAGGCTTATCTGCAGGCCGAGTACAGTCCGTTGCGTTAAAGCTGGTCATTGACCGTGAGAATGAAATCAAACAATTTGAACCTGAAGAATATTGGTCCATTACGATGACGTTCTCTATAGGCAAACAGACGTTTGAAGCGAAATTTTACAGTGTGGGTGGAAAAAAGACGGAACTCACGAATGAAGAGCAGGTAAAGCAAATTTTAGCTTCGATCGCAAATTCGGATTTCGTCGTTCAGGAAGTCAAGGAGAAAGAACGGCTTCGCAATCCTGCACCGCCCTTTATTACCAGTTCACTGCAGCAGGAAGCAGCCAGAAAATTGAATTTCCGGGCAGCCAAGACGATGTCGGTTGCTCAGCAGCTATATGAAGGGGTAGATCTTGGCAAGGAAGGTTCCGTCGGTTTGATCACGTATATGCGTACCGATTCCACTCGAATCTCTCCTGTGGCTCAAGAAGAAGCCAGAGAATATATCGGTGAGAAGTTTGGTTCATCTTACGTTCCGGAAACCCCAAGAAACTACACGAAGAAGGCGGCAGGCGCACAGGATGCCCATGAGGCGATACGCCCGACATCTACGCTCAGAGAGCCAGATCAGGTAAAGCCGTATTTGTCGAGAGATCAGTTTCGACTATACAAGCTGGTTTGGGAGCGGTTTGTAGCCAGCCAAATGTCTTCTGCCGTGCTGGATACGATGACAGTCGATATAGCAGCTGGAGACGTCATCTTCCGTGCAAACGGCTCTAAAGTGAAGTTCCCTGGTTTTATGAAGGTATATGTTGAAGGGAACGATGATGGCCAGACGGATGAGGAGAAGTTTCTTCCGCCACTGCAAAAAGGCGATCAGTTAAAGAAGCAGAACGAGGAACCGAAGCAGCACTTTACGCAGCCGCCGCCAAGATATACGGAAGCGCGGCTTGTACGAACGCTGGAGGAAAAAGGTATCGGCCGTCCAAGCACATACGCGCCAACATTGGAAACGATCCAAAGACGCGGGTATGTTGCGCTAGAGGAGAAAAAGTTTGTACCTACGGAATTGGGAGAACTGATTAATCAACTAATGGAAGAGTTCTTCCCGGAAATTCTCGATACGGAATTTACGGCGAATATGGAAGAAGAACTGGACCAAGTTGAAGAAGGAAAAGAAGATTGGGTAGAAATTCTCGATGAATTTTATGCCTCCTTTAAAAAGCGGCTTGAGGTTGCGGAGGAGGAAATGAAGGAAATCGAAATTCAAGACGAGGTTTCCGATGAAATTTGTGAAAAATGCGGTAAACCGCTCGTATACAAAATGGGGCGCTTCGGTAAGTTTTTGGCGTGTTCTGGATTTCCGGATTGCCGAAATACGAAGCCAATCGTGAAAGACATCGGTGTGACCTGTCCGAAATGTAAGGAAGGGAAGGTCGTCGAGCGACGCAGTAAAAAAGGGCGCATCTTCTACGGCTGTGATCGTTACCCTGAATGCGATTTTGTTTCGTGGGATAAGCCGGTAGCTGCACCATGTCCAAATTGCGGCGGCATGATGGTAGAAAAACGCACGAAAAAAGAGAACTCGATTCAATGTACGGAGTGCAGTCATAAGGAACTGCTGCCGGAAGATTAACTGAGTGAAGGAAAAGGTGATTAGCGAATTATTAGCAGCGCCTGAGCATATATATGATTTTTAGTGCCAAACAGGAGGCGACATCATTGTCATCGCAATCAAATAAAGTAACCGTCATCGGCGCAGGGCTTGCGGGAAGCGAAGCGGCATGGCAAATCGCAAAAAGAGGAATCCCTGTCGTATTGTATGAAATGCGGCCGTTGAGACAAACACCCGCACATCATACGGACCAATTTGCCGAGCTCGTCTGCAGCAATTCGCTGCGGGCGAACGGCTTGACGAATGCAGTGGGGGTTATCAAGCAGGAAATGCGGGAGCTTGATTCACTGATATTGAAGTCGGCGGACAAGCATGCTGTTCCTGCGGGCGGTGCATTGGCGGTAGACCGGGACGGCTTTACCGGAGAAGTGACTCGTACGCTTCGTAATCACCCGTTAATTGAGGTAAGAAATGAAGAAATTACGGAGCTGCCGACTGAAGGAATTACACTGGTGGCGACGGGCCCATTAACCTCGCCAGCATTGTCGGAGAATTTAAGAAATATTACCGGTGAAGATTATTTATATTTCTATGATGCTGCAGCGCCGATCATTGAAAAAGATTCCATCGATATGGACAAGGTATTCCTTGCCTCTCGTTATGACAAAGGGGAGGCAGCGTATTTGAACTGTCCTATGACGGAAGAGGAATTCGATCGATTCTATGACGCTTTAATTACAGCCGAGACCGCTCCTCTCAAAGAATTTGAGAAGGAAGTCTTCTTTGAAGGCTGCATGCCCATCGAGGTTATGGCGAAGCGCGGGAAGCAAACGGTGCTGTTTGGCCCGATGAAACCGGTAGGTCTAACCGATCCCAGAACAGGAAAAACCCCTCATGCTGTCATTCAATTGAGACAGGACAACGCGGCGGGGACTTTGTACAATATGGTCGGCTTCCAAACGCATTTGAAATGGGGAGATCAAAAAAGGGTATTTTCCTTAATACCTGGATTAGAGCAGGCGGAGATCGTGCGCTACGGCGTGATGCACCGAAATACGTTCATCAACTCTCCCAAACTAATGGAGAAGACGTATCAGTTTAAACAGCGGCCGAACTTGTTTTTTGCCGGTCAAATGACAGGCGTGGAAGGCTACGTAGAATCAGCAGCTTCCGGATTAATTGCCGGTATCAATGCAGCCAAGCTGGCTTCTGGCAGCGAGCCCGTCGTTTTTCCTAGAGAGACCGCTTTAGGCAGTATGGCATACTATATTACAACGGCGGAATTTACGAATTTCCAACCGATGAATGTGAATTTTGGATTGTTCCCACCGCTCGGGCAAAGAATTCGCAACAAAAAAATGAAAAATGAAGCGATTGCCGAACGTGCTTTAACCGCGTTAAGACAGTTTATCCCGCAAGTGAACGGGTAACTTGAGAACCTATTTCCGACTATGTTACCATGGATGGAAGAGAAGCCAATGGAACCGGAAAGCAGGTGGAGTCATGTCAGAGTTGGAAGCGGACTACGTCGTTCATGAAGAGGCTGAGTGGTTCGATCGCTTTATGGAATATTTGCTGGCAGAGAAGAACGCGTCGGAGTATACGGTTCAGAGTTATAAGAAAGATTTGACTCATTTCAGCCATTTTTTAAAGCAGCAACGCATTGACCGGCTTGCTGCTGTTTCTTATTTAAATGTAAGAATGTATTTAGGACAGCTTCATCAGGAAGGCTATGCTCGAAGAACGATCGCACGCAAGCTGTCTGCTCTGCGCAGCTTTTATCGTTTTTTGCTGCGTGAGGGCCATGTGGAGCAGCATCCGCTGCAAAGCGTACGTACGCCTAAGCTAGACAAACGGCTTCCCAAATTTTTATATATGGAAGAAGCAGCTTCGTTGATGGAAGCTCCGGATTTATCGACACCGATTGGGAAACGCGATAAGGCACTGCTGGAGACGCTATATGCGAGCGGCATGCGTGTCAGTGAGCTGACAGGACTGGATGTGAGGCAAATTGATCTGCATCATGGAGTCGCGCTTGTTTTCGGTAAAGGAGCGAAGGAAAGATATGTTCCGCTGGGCGAGCATGCGGTAGAAGCGCTGAAGGAATATATCGAGCATATTAGGCCAAAATGGTTGAAAGACGGCACCGAACAAGCGGTGTTTATAAACCAGCGAGGTACAAGGCTTAGTGACAGATCGGTCCGACGCATCATTGATCAAGCGGTGAAGAAGCTGTCGGAAGCAAGAAGGGTCAGTCCGCATACACTTCGGCACAGCTTCGCGACACATTTGCTGGAAGCTGGTGCTGATCTTCGAACCGTACAGGAGCTGCTCGGTCACGCTAATTTATCTACCACTCAAATTTATACGCATGTCACCCGTGACCATCTGCAGAGTATATACAACCGGGCTCATCCGAGGGCATAATTCAAGGAAAAGTCAAATATGACTTGCATCGATGGAGTACTGATTGTTTGTTTCGTATTGTATTAAAGGAGGTCGATCGATATGGACCAGTTTCATGCGACAACGATATTTGCCATACATCATAAAGGCAAGGGGGCCATTGCCGGCGACGGGCAGGTCACTTTCTCCAACAGCATGATTATGAAAAGCCAAGCAAAAAAAGTGAGAAGATTGTACCGAGGACAAGTGATTGCTGGTTTTGCCGGCTCGGTTGCGGATGCGATCACACTGTTTGAGAAGTTTGAAGGAAAGCTTGAGGAGCACCATGGCAATTTGCAAAGGTCCGCCGTAGAATTGGCGAAGGAATGGCGTTCCGACCGAGTGCTTCGCAGGCTGGAAGCGATGATGATTGTGATGGATCGAAGTCATATATTATTGATTTCCGGCAACGGTGAAATCATTGAGCCTGACGATGGGGTGCTCGCGATTGGCTCTGGGGGCAGTTTCGCACTCGCCGCCGGCCGCGCACTGAAGCAGTATGCGGACCATATGGAAGCCAAGGATATCGCGAAGGCTGCCCTGACCATGGCCGCGGACATATGTGTATATACCAATCATAATATTATTGTAGAGGAAATATAAGTGAGTCTCATCATGAACAGGGATAGATCAGGAGGGGTGGAAACATGAATGTTCAGGCATTGACACCTAGGCAGATCGTTGCTGAGTTGGATAAATACATTATCGGGCAAAATAAGGCGAAGAGATCTGTCGCCATTGCGCTTCGTAACCGTTATCGCAGAAGTCGTTTGGAAGAATCGATTAGGGATGAAATCGTTCCTAAAAATATATTAATGATCGGTCCTACGGGAGTAGGTAAAACCGAGATTGCCAGAAGATTGGCGAAGCTGGTTCAGGCGCCTTTCGTCAAAGTAGAAGCTACCAAATTCACGGAGGTCGGTTACGTCGGCAGAGACGTCGAATCTATGGTTCGGGACCTTGTGGAAACAGCTATTCGCATGGTAAAGGTAGAAAAAATGGAAGGCGTGCAGGAAAAGGCGGAACAACTGGCGAATGAACGAATCATTCAAATCCTTGCACCTTCAGCAGCCAAATCGAAGACAAAAAATCCGTTCGAGATGCTGTTTGGCCAGCAGCAGGAGCAGGAGCCTGCCGATGATAAAGAGGACTCTTCATTGCGCGAGCGGCGTGCGGATTTGAAACAGAAGCTGTTTAACGGCGAGTTAGAGGATCGGGTTGTTGAGATTGAGGTAGAAGATCATTCGCCGTCGATGCTCGAAATGTTTTCCGGACAAGGCAATGAGCAGATCGGTCTGAATATGCAGGAGATGTTCGGCAGCATGCTGCCGAAGAAAACAAAGAAACGCAAGCTGCCGATCAAAGAAGCGAGGAAAGTGCTGACACAGGAAGAAGCCGCGAAGCTGATTGATATGGACGAAGTTGTGCAGGAGTCCATTCGTCGTGCTGAACAGAATGGGATTATCTTTATTGATGAAATTGATAAAGTCGCCTCTTCCTCCAAAGGCAGCGGTCCTGACGTTTCCAGAGAAGGTGTGCAGCGAGACATTCTACCGATTGTCGAAGGCTCAACGGTTATGACGAAGTATGGTCCGGTGAAAACGGATTATGTGCTCTTTATTGCAGCGGGAGCGTTTCATATTGCGAAGCCGTCGGACCTAATACCTGAGCTTCAAGGACGATTCCCAATTCGCGTGGAGCTAAACAATTTAACGATGGAAGATTTTATCATGATCTTATCGGAGCCTAAAAACGCATTGACGAAACAATATGCGGCACTGCTGGAAACCGAGGGGATACAGATCGGATTTTCTGAAGAAGCATTAAAGGAAATTGCCCGAATCGCAGTGGATGTGAATCAGAACACCGACAATATCGGTGCGAGAAGGCTTCATACGATTCTAGAGAAACTGCTTGAGGATCTTTCCTTTGAAGCGCCGGACATCACGCTCGAATCGTTTACGATAAGCAGCGAATATGTAAGAGAAAAGTTGTCTGATATAGCTCAGAACAGAGATTTAAGCCAGTATATTTTGTAGTCCGCTGTGCATATTCCTCCGCCTGAGCGTTTCAGGAAATTGGGGGGCGGTAGATATGAATCTATTATCAAAAACACGAAGATTGAACAAGCTGCTTCAAAAAGCGGCAGGAAGTGCCGTGAATTTTAATGAAATGGCTGAGGTGCTGCAGGATACGATCCGTTCTAACGTTTATGTGATCAGCCGCAGAGGGAAGATTTTAGGGTATTCGATTGAAGACGAAAAAAGCTTTTACGAATTAGCAAATATCGTGACAGAAGAAAGCCGGTTGTCTCCCAGGTACAATGATATGCTGATGTCGATCAAAGAAACGGCGCATAATCAAGAGCTTCGCCAGTTTCTGCATTCTGATCTTGACGGGTTGAGCGCGGTCGTTAGTGATCAGCATTTAACCGTCATTCCGATTGTAGGGGCGGGTAAAAGACAAGGGACGTTGGTGCTCCAACGCCGAGATGAGCCGTTCATCGAAGACGATTTAATATTATCGGAATATGGCTCGACCATCATAGCGATGGAAATCTTGCGCGAGAAGACGGAAGAAATTGAGAAAGAAGCGAGAAACAAGGCCATTGTGCAAGTTGCTGTCAATTCATTGTCTTACAGCGAGACAGAAGCGGTTGAACATATTTTCGAGGAACTGAATGGACAAGAAGGAATGCTCGTTGCCAGTAAAATAGCCGACCGAGCGGGAATCACTCGTTCGGTCATTGTCAATGCGCTGAGAAAACTGGAGAGTGCTGGAGTTGTCGAGACGAAATCTTTGGGTATGAAGGGCACTTACATTCGGATTTTGAACGCGCAGCTCATGGAAGAATTTCATAAAAACAAAGAACACTAACGTGTTACTGCTAACGCATAATGTCCGGAGATTGATGGTGTATGTTGTCCTGCTATTGACGGTTAATCTGACCGATTCTTCATATATGAAAGGGAGAATTATGATAATTCTCCCTGAATGACGCGTTTAACCATATGATCATCGATGATGCGGTGTTTGTTCTGAGCCCCATAGATTAAACAATGAGTGCATACTTTGTTGATTAGCCTAGCTGCTCCGCTAGAGAATCGATAGATGTCATCGATGGCTCCATCGGTAAAGATATCCCGGTCTGCACCAGCATAAGTCATATGTCTCTCGATGTAGGCTCCTGTTTGAGCCCGGTCATAGTGCGGAAGTTTGCATTGTAGATCGATGCGTTGACGAATCGCGGCGTAGGCTTGTAGATTGATGCGATCCCACAGTTCGCTTTGCCCGACCAGGATGAGAGCCATTGGGCTTTGGGCATCCATCTTAAAATTCAGTAAAAAGCGAACTTCCTCCAGCATCTCCCGGTCCAAAAGATGACTCTCATCCACGACCACAACGGGTTGCAGTCCATGAATTCCCCGCATGAGCTCGATCTCCCGATGCAGCTGACGCTTCGCATCCCCACGATAAAACTTCGACTCACAACCGAGTTGTTCCAGCAGCCCCTTGTAGAAATGCCGCGGTGTCAGTTTTGAATCTGACAGATAGAGCACCTTGAACTTCGCAGGATCCAGTTCTTCTGCAAACCGCCGAATCGTTGTCGTCTTTCCGGTGCCGCAGTCTCCGGTCACAACCGCAAACCATTGCCGTTCTGCCGCATATTCTAACCGTCCCAGCGTCTCCTCCAAAATGACCGACTCATACAACTCGCTTGGCGGGACATCTCTGGAGAACGGTGAACGGCTAAGATCGTAGAATGCCTCAAACATCGCCATTCACCTTACCTTTCTTACGGTAGCTGACGGCCGGCGCTTGCTCGGAGCGGCGCCCGTGACTCTGTACTTCGGCAGCACTTAGCAGCCTTGACGAATCTGCTGGTACAGGTTGAAGATGGTCCGGCAGTGGAGGACGTTTTCCGGCACGTTCACCGATTACGAGTTCTTTTACCTTCCACGGTTCGTGGCCTTCGTATTCGATCGTCAATTCGGTGATGTCCGCCGGGTCATACACGACATCCACGGTACATCCGATGAACGGAAGCCCCACTTCATATTTGCGATCCAAGAAGCTAATGCACCCGGTTTTGTCGACCTTGCGGGTTTCGCAATGAAGGAATGCATTGGCGAGTATCTCCGGTTCCACAAACCGAAGCGCCTTCTTGTCACTGCGAAAGGCGGTTTCGGGGCTACGTTTGTTCTCAAGTGCTGAATGCGGCTTGTTCTGGTAGCATTCCGAGAGCCAAACTCCGAACAACTCATTCAGGCGGTCAAGCGTCTTTGGTTTTTCAAGTGCTGCTTCGCTAAGGAAAGAATCCACCACGCGGTTAAACCGTTCAACCTTCCCAGTGGCCTCTGGCGAGTATGGCTTAGCAAACAGAAGGCGAATGCCAAGCTTGGAGCACGTTCGGGTCATCCACTTGGTTCGATACTGCCTCCCGTTGTCGAAGTACACGGCTTCCGGAACACCGTACTTCTGAATGGCCTTTCGGAAACAGTCCTCGACGATCGTCTTATCCATGACCGGGTAAAACTCACCATGCAGTACAAATCTCGTCGCATCGTCGATGAAGGTAACGAGAAACACTTGCTTCATCGCTCCGCCCGGTCCAATGGGCAGATACGGACCGTACTTCAAGTCCGAGTGCCATAGGCGATTGCGGTGCGGCTGTTGGAATCGCCGAGCCGCTACACCAGAGTTTGCATACATTCGCATATGTCTGGTGCTGTAACCACGTTCCGTTAGCTTCTCTTGAAGCGTGCTCCGTTTGACTTGGCCCGGTTGGACGCGACCTTCCCATTCCAGGATCTGAATGATCTGGGCGACACTGCGACTTGGCACTTCTCGCCGCAGCAAGATCGCTTGCTCCAAGACCTCCGGCGGAATGGTGGGGGCTACGGGTTGTTTCCCTTTGCTCTTCGGCTTTAACCCGCCAAAGCCATCTTGCCGGTAGGCTGCTAGATACCGTCGCAGCGTCCTCTCCGATATTCCGATTTGCTCGCATATTCTTTGCTTGATTTCCTTTGCCTTTGCTGGGTCGAGCCCTTCTGTAAGCAATGGGGCAAGGAGCTGCACACGATCTGCAGCGATTTGCTCTGCTTTCTTCTGATCTTTCATTCGTCTGCACCTTCTTCTGATAGATTCGTTTACGAGTCTATCTCAGAGAGCTTCGGACAAGAATGCAGAACGGGTATGTACCCACAAATTTGAATTCGCAACAGGTCGGACAACTCTTGCCAGCCAACCATCGGCATCACCGACATAACGTCCGAATCTATGGTGTGCAGCTTGTGAAGGTGCGGACGATTCCTTCACAACATCTAGATAAAAGCGAATGGCGATGGACTCTAAGCACCCAAGCAAGTAGGTAGCCATAGAACAAAACCAACTCCGCCAACGGTACAGTGTGGAGTTGTCTGCGGCAACATCTACTTCTGAGGGTTCAGTCGTGATGACATTCTCCACACATGCTGATTCGTAACGCTTGTAAGGTACGATGCAATCCGGTAACTCATGATGAATCTTCCGGCAAGCCGTACATCGAAGTCTTCGAATGACCAATACGCTCTTTTCTCCCGTAGCATGTACAAGCTTCCGTTTTCGGCTCCCGATCACCGATAAACTCGCAATGCAGCAAGGACTAGGAACAATTTCTGCACACCTAACAAAAAACGCCGGGGATCTTCTCATCCAGCTCAAAATTTGATACAATGATCATACGTTTTGTGAGGGGATGTCTCCAGTGAGCTTGCGCTAACAGGCTCACGCTATATGGAGGCATCCTTTTCCTTTTCTGTGATACGGACATTATATTCGTCAATCCCTGGACAGGCAACACCGTCAGCTTTCGGGCATTATGCTTCAGCGTAAACACTAACGATTTGCTCTCAGCAAAGAATATATTAATAAAGCATAACCGTTATAAGAGGTCACTTCTCATAGGAAGGACCTCTTATTTTTGTGTTGAGATCGCTTCCTATTTGTAGTCCTTTTTTCTTATTGAAAAACAAAAAAAATTGCTTCATAGTTAGGAATGGTATTTTCATACTTCATATTGTGACGAAATTCATGATATTTTTTGGAATTTGTCGAATCAAGAAGGAATATGAAAACGAATGTTGAATACGTCATATTAGCAAAAAAAGCAGGTGGGTGAACCAGGTGGATATGCTTCAATCGAAACACTTATCTTTAATTGAATCAACAATTAATGCTTCTGCTATGAGACACAAGGTCATAGCGAATAACATCGCTAATGTCGATACGCCTAATTTCAAGCGGTCGGAAGTCTTATTTGAGGAGCTGTTGAATCAGGAAATGAATGGAGAGAGCAGTCTTGTAGGTACTCGAACCCATTCCAAGCATCTTCCCATTGGACCAGGACAGCCATATGGTATTGAAGCCACGATTCGGGTAGATGGATCGACATCGCTGAACAATAATCAAAACAATGTGGATATTGACTATGAGATGGCGTTATCCGCTAAAAATCAGCTGAAATATAACGCATTGATCCAACAGATGAATCATGAATTGAAAATGTTCCGAACATCGATTGGAGGCAGGTAGGGATGAAACTGATGAATGGATTTGATATTAGTGCATCCGCACTAACGGCGCAGCGCTTGCGAATGGACGTGATCTCTTCCAATATAGCCAACGCGGATACAACCCGAGGTCAGCGAGTAGGCAACGAGTGGCTTCCATATCAGAGGAAAATGGTTGTGATGGAGCCGCGGCAAAGCGAATTTTCTAATATTCTAGAGGCGCAAATGAACGGCAGAGACGGTATAGGTCAGGGTGTAAAAGTGACCAGCATTACTACAGATAATTCGCCGTATAAACAAGTGTATGATCCTACTCATCCTGATGCGAATGAAGATGGTTATGTGCTCATGCCGAATGTGGATATTTTAAAAGAAATGGTCGACATGATGTCGGCATCTCGTGCTTACGAGGCCAATGTGACGTCGCTGAACGCATCGAAGTCGATGTTTATGAAAGCTCTAGAGATTGGCAAATATTAATGGATTGTAAGGGGGTGTACTGATGATCGAAAAAATAGCTCTAGCAAATCATTCGCTGCCTGCTTCTTCTTTAAGGGGGGGCGCAGTAAAAATGGGTGAAGATTTTGCTGAAGCCCTGAATAATGCAGTTGAAGGTCTGAATAAACAGCAAAGTCAAGTGAATCAATTGACAGAGAAATTCATTCAGGGTGAACTGACCGATGTTTCTCAGCTTACCATCGCTTCGGAAAAAGCGGCGCTTGGTTTGGAGCTTACGGTTCAATTGAGAAATAAAGCGGTAGAAGCATACCAAGAAATCATGAGAATTCAGCTCTAATGCGCATCACTTTTATTAGAAATGCAGCACATATAGCGGTACCGACAATAGAGGTGGAAAATGAACGAGTCAATTAGCCGGTATTGGGACAAAACGAAACAATACTGGAACCAGTTTAGCAAGAAGCAGAAAATCATGTTCGTTTCGGTTTTTGCATTAACTATTTTGGCTCTTGGTATGCTGGTATATTATTTCTCGCGCACACAGTATGAATGGGCCTATTATGATTTAGATGCGACGGATATGGCCGCTGTTACGGAATACTTGGATTCTTCCGGTATCCCATATAAATATGGAGCGGATGGTTCTAGCATCGCAGTTCCAAGTTCAGATGTAACAGATGTAAAAGTGAATGTAGCAGCTCAAAATTTGGTCCAAAGCGGTAAGCAGGGATTTGGTCTTTTTAGAGACAATATTTCCGGCTTTGGGATGACAGATAAAGAATTTGATCTGCTCAGCGTGGATGGTCGTGCAGGAGAAATCGAGAAACTGTTAAACAGCTACCAAGGGGTACAAAAATCGCTAGTTCTTTTGTCTATGCCAGAAGAAAGCGTGTTTGCGAGAGCAGGTCAGGAAGAGACGGCATCCGCATCGGTCAGCATTCAATTTGCGGCAGGATATCGTCCAGATCAGCAAGTGATCGACAGTATGTACAATCTGGTTCGCAGCGGTGTCGGTGTGGATAAACTACCGATTTCAAATATTACGATTACAGATCAATCCGGAAATCAGCTTTTTGCTTCGGAGACAACTGAAGGCGGGATGGGTCAAGCTGCTCTGTCTATCGCGGAACAGCACATGAGAATTAAAAAGGAATACGAGCAGGACATTAAAAACGATGTCGAACGTTTCCTGAAAACAATTCTAGGCCAGGACAAAGTCGTTGTGAATGTTGCTTCCAGCTTTAACTTCGATCAGAGAAATCGTGAGGAACTGCTTTTCGAGCCTGTCAATGAAGAGGAAATGCAGGGGATTGAGCGCAGCGTCCAAGAGATCACGAAATCCTACACGAGCGAAGGCGGCGGAGACACAGGTGGTGTGGTTGGAACAGGTGAAACGGATGTTCCTGGATATCAAAACAGCGCAAGCAGCGGAACCAGTACATCTGAGGAAGTCAACCGTACGATCAATTATGAGATTAACGAAATTAGACAATCCATCGTTTCTAGTCCATATGTCGTTCAAGATTTGTCGATTTTTGTCGCATTGGAATCCACTGAGGATAAGGTCGTAACACCAGAGGTACAGCAGCAGGTGAAAACAATGCTGGCCAGCTTGGTTGGAACTTCTCTTGCGAATAGTGATAAGCAGTACACGCAGGAACAATTGGAAAGCAAAGTTTCAGTCATTGCACAAACATTCGAAGGCAAAGAAGCAACAACCATTCCATCCGGGGAATCTAACATGATGTGGTATGGGATTGGAGCTGCTGCATTAGCTTTAATCGCAATTGGCGGATATTTTATTTTCCGTAGAAATAAACAAGAGGTTGTTGAGGAAGAGCTGCCTGACGAAAATGTACCGGTAGAGTATCCTTCAATCGATTTGGATAGTATGACGAATGATCAACAGGTACGCAAGCAGTTGGAAAATCTGGCGAAGAAAAAGCCGGATGAATTCGTAAATCTGCTGCGGACTTGGTTAGTGGATGAATAGAGGTGTAACGAATGTCTAAGGCGCAACAAGGCCTATCTGGGAGACAAAAAGCAGCATTGCTACTCATCACGCTTGGACCTGAGGTGTCTGCCCAAATTTTCAAGCACCTCAGGGACGATGAGATTGAACAATTAACGTTGGAGATTGCCAACGTCCGGAAGGTTTCAACGGAAACCAAGGAAACCGTACTCTCAGAATTTCATGAAATATGCATGGCTCAAGAGTATATTTCTCAAGGCGGCTTGGCTTACGCCAAAGAAGTACTGGAAAAAGCGCTTGGCGGTCAAAAGGCGGTTGATATTTTAAATCGCTTGACGGCAACGCTCCAGGTCAGACCATTTGATTTCGCACGGAAGGCCGATCCTGCCCAAATTTTGAATTTTATTCAAAATGAGAATCCACAGACGATCGCCTTGGTGCTTTCTTATTTGAAATCAGATCAAGCGTCAGTCATTTTATCCTCTCTGTCTCAGGAGAAACAAGCTGATGTTGCGAAAAGAATTGCGCTGATGGACAGTACTTCTCCGGAAGTGGTTAGTCAAGTGGAACGCATTCTAGAGCAAAAATTGTCCGCGACAGTAACACAGGATTATACGAATGCAGGCGGTATCGAATCGATCGTACAGATTTTGAACGGTGTCGATCGCGGGACAGAAAGAACGATTTTGGATTCGTTGGAGATTCAAGATCCGGAACTTGCTGAAGAGATCAAGAAGAGAATGTTTGTATTCGAGGATATCGTCAATTTGGACAACCGTTCTATTCAGCGTATTATTCGCGATGTGGAGAATGCGGACCTTCAACTTGCGCTTAAAGTGTCAAGTGATGACGTTCGTGATGTCATATTTAGAAATATGTCCAAACGAATGGCGGATACATTCAAGGAAGAAATGGAATTTATGGGACCTGTGCGTCTGCGTGATGTTGAGGAAGCTCAAACCCGTATTGTAGCTACGATCCGTAAGCTAGAAGAAACAGGAGAGATCATCATCGCTCGCGGCGGAGGAGATGATATCATTGTCTAATTTGATTAAATCTACCTATTACGTTCCCATTCAAGACAAGAAAAAGCTGGAGGCTGTTGTGCCCGCTGTTGATGCTCAGGCGCAGGAAACACAGCGTCCAGCTGTCAGTTATAACGATTTACCAGCAGAAATCAAGCAGGAAATCGAAGAGCTCAAGCAATCGTTAATTCGTGAAGCGGAAGAGGCGGCGCAAGCTGTTTTGGATCAGGCGAAACTGGAGGCCGAGCAACTGAAGGCGGCTGCTTCCGAAGAAATCGAAGCCTGGTGGCAGGAGCATAGACAAAGAGATCAACACATCATCGATGAAATGAAATCGCAAGGTTACGCTGAAGGAGTTCAGGAAGGGAAACAAGCTGCAAAAGAACAAATTGTTCGAGAATATGAAAGTCAAATACAAGATGCGAACAAGCTTTTGCAGGCGGCCTATGACCATAAGCGACGAATTATTGCAGAGGCGGAACCGTTTTTGATTGAGGTCAGTACCATGATCGCTGAAAAAATACTGAAACGAAAGCTTTCTGAAGATCCAAGGCTGTCGATTGAATTGATTCGTCCACTTCTTGAACGATCCAGACAGCAAGGGTCTGTATTGTTGTCGGTATCTCCGTCTCAATATTCTGCAATATATGAAGCTAGAGACGAACTGCGGCAATGCATAGAGCCTCAAGCGGAGCTTGAAATCTTGCCTGATGCGGCGGTAGAGGATGGAATTTGTATTGTAAGAACTTCCTTTGGCAGTATGGATGCGCGTATTAGCACACAGTTGGAGGAGATTAAGCAGGCGCTGCAGCAGGCTGCAGTATATTCGGTAGCGGAGGATGAACAGGATGATTCAGCTTGATGCAAGCAAATATACATCCCTTTTGCAGACGTTGGATCCGGTTCGTGTCAACGGAAAAGTAACGCAAATTATAGGCCTTATGGTGGAATCCCAAGGTCCTGAAGCGAATATCGGGGATGTCTGTCATATTCATCCGCACCGTGGCTGCAAACCGCTTCCCGCAGAAGTCGTTGGCTTTCGCGATAATAAAGTACTGCTCATGCCGCTGGGCGATCTGCAGTCGATTGGACCAGGTTGTGAAGTTGTCAGCACAGGACGCCCTTTGACGGTGAAGGTCGGTCAAGAGCTTTTGGGCAA
Organism: Marinicrinis lubricantis; assembly: GCF_042658665.1. Classification (NCBI taxonomy): domain Bacteria; kingdom Bacillati; phylum Bacillota; class Bacilli; order Caryophanales; family Paenibacillaceae; genus Marinicrinis; species Marinicrinis lubricantis. The sequence goes on along the minus strand of NZ_JBHSQV010000036.1, from coordinate 117,935 downwards.
GGTGCTGAATGGCTTAGGTGAACCGCTTGACGGAAGCAAGCTGTCATCCAATATGCTGCGTTATTCTACACATAACGTGCCGAGTAATCCATTGAACCGGCCGCGCGTGCAAGAACCTTTAGGTGTAGGAGTCCGATGTATTGACGGACTGCTAACTATTGGCAAAGGACAGCGTGTCGGAATATTCGCCGGTTCAGGCGTTGGTAAGAGCACCTTGATGGGAATGATCGCAAGAAATACATCGGCAGATGTGAATGTGATCGGACTGATTGGTGAGCGTGGACGTGAGGTGCTGGACTTTATAGAACGCGATTTAGGTCCGGAAGGTTTAGCTAGATCCGTTGTCGTCGTAGCGACTTCCGATCAGCCGGCGCTCATTCGGATTAAAGGTGCGCTTATCACCACAGCGATTGCGGAATATTTTCGGGATCGCGGCATGAACGTCATGCTGATGATGGACTCTGTTACCCGTTATGCAATGGCCATGAGAGAAGTCGGTCTTGCTGTCGGTGAGCCGCCAGCGACACGCGGCTATACGCCATCGGTTTTTGCTAATTTGCCGAAGCTGCTGGAGCGTGCTGGAACATCACCGAAGGGCTCGATTACCGCTTTTTATACCGTATTGGTCGACGGTGATGATATGAACGAACCGATTGCTGATACCGTACGAGGAATTTTAGACGGTCATATCGTTCTCAGCAGGCAGCTGGCCAACCGAGGCCATTATCCGGCCATCGATGTGTTATCCAGCATCAGCCGGGTAATGAAGGAAATTGTACCTGAAGAACAGCAGCTGGCAGCTGATCGCTTGAAAAAATGGCTTTCTGTCTATAAAAATTCGGAAGACTTGATCAATATAGGGGCGTACCAGACTGGTTCGAATCAAGAAATTGATACTGCCATTTCTTATATTGATAACATATGGAACTTCACCTCTCAGAAAGTAACGGAAAAGGTAGATTTTCAAAATGTTCAAGAAAGACTCATTCAAGAGTTTTTAGGAGGTTGATCCGTTGAAATTCCGTTACGCATATCAAAATATCGTTAATTTAAAAGCTACTGAAAAAACACAAGCGCAATGGATGCTTTCGCGTGAATTGGAACGGCTGCGTACAGAGGAAACGAGCTTGTCGCAGCTCCAGCAGCAGCGAAAAGAAACGATGGACACCCTTCATCAAGCAGCGTTGAATGGGGCATCTGTGTTAGAGCTGCAGCATCTTCAGCTGTTTCTGGATCGTTTGGAGAAAATGATTCAATCAAAGGTCAAGGATGTTGGTGAAGCTCAGAAAAGAGTGCAGGAGAAGCAGCAAAGCTTAAACCATAAGGCGATGGATGAGAAGATATGGACCAAAGCCAAAGAAAACGCCCTTACAGAGTTCACCGCTCAGTTTCTCAAGAAAGAGCAGGAGGAGCTGGATGAATTGGCTGCTGTCCGCCACGGATAAGCTCTTGTTAGGAAGGAGGAGACGGTATGCCAGAGCATGAGGTAGAGAAAACCTCCTATGGAGCCTTTGAAAAAATACTTTACTTATTTTTAATTCCTGTTGTGTTCACAAGCATTTTAACGGTTGTGCTATTGTCCATGTTTAATTACGACGTTAAAAATTCTGTTTTATCGTTTGCGAACAAAATTCCGCTCGTCGAAAAAATCATCCCTGATCCGGAAGAAGAAGCTTCGGAAGATACACCTTCAGGGGAAAAGATCGCTGCGGAAGGACAAAGCAATGAACAACTGGCTCAGCAAATAAAAGATCTTCAAAAACAGATTGACTCCAGCCGAGGTGTCATTGAATCGAAGGATCAGCAAATATTAAAGCTTCGGGCGGAAATTGAACAATTGAATGCTAGCTTAGAGGAAAAACGTCAATCGGACGAGGAATATCTGAATCAAATCAAAAAGCTATCTAACATGTATGCCGATATGACACCTTCGAAATCGGCGGCTATCTTAGAGCGGTTGACGATGGATGAGCTGGTACTTGTAATGAGCCAAATGTCCTCGGATGATCAAATACGCATACTAGAGAAGATGAACCCGCAAATTGCGGCTGAGGCGTCGATCCAAATGAAGGATTTAGTACCGGCTGAAAACATGCAGATCGCTGCATTACAATCCAGGCTGGAAATCCAAGATAGCGAGCAGGCGGAAGATACGGATTTCACGACAGAAGATTTGAGCCAAACGTTCGCTGCGATGACGGCGAAAAGCAGTGCATCGATCCTCCTTGAAATGTATAACGCAGACCCCCTTCAGGTTCTGAACGTACTAAGAGCCATGAATGTGAACGCGAGATCTTCTATTATCAGTTCGATGGAACAGCAGGATAAAGATAAGGCGGCGGCTATTTCAGCAAAGCTTAGCAATAACTAATGTGATCATCACTCGAAAGGAGGTGAAAACAAATGATGAATGGTGCACCTATTTCTACAGCAATGGTTTCCAGCGGGCAAACGGCAACGAGTACACAAGCTGCTGCAGCCCAGGTCCAGTTAACTGGAGGAAGCGCGACGCAGGGGAAAGGGCCGGATTTCCTTCAGACACTGCAGCAAGCCATGACATTGGGATTAAGTCCTGAAGCTTTAATAGCTTTGCAGGGGCAAGGGAATTTCGCCATTATGGAAAATCACGAGCTGCAATTGTCGATACAGGCTCTGAGCGCTGAGGATGATTCTTCTACAACAGAAGAACAAATGGACTCTTTACTACAGTTGTTAGACGCTTTAAATGCTCAACTCAATTCTGAAGAGACCGTTCCAGCGGCAGAAGAAACATGGATTTTGGTAGAAGACATTCTTGAACAAATTGCCGGCCTGCTGCTTCAAAAGCTTCCTGTATCTGTGCAGGACGCTATGCGGGCAGATCACCAGCCAACCGCTTCTGCTAACGTAAAGGAACAAATCAGCCAATTGCTTCCGCTTCTTCAACAGCTTGGCTCTAAATCCGAACAGAACAGCGTGGATCTGCCCTTAGCTTCGAAACAGCAGCTGAATGTATTATTGGCACAGTTGGAGACTGTTACTCGTCATATTGCATCAACGACGGTGAAACAAAATGTGCAACCTGTGATCGATGCAGATGCTCTAGTCGCAGCACAGGCAGGTCAATCCGAAAAGACGGAAACAGGCAAACCTAATCCTTCGACTGCATCAACAGGACAATCTGTTTCCAGTCCTTCCCTTACTGTGGTGAATATGAATCACGCTGCGGCTCAAGCGTCTGAGAGTCAACCGATCCAAGAGGTTTCCGAGAAGCCAGCGGTGACCCAGGATGCTTCTGCAGCTGTTAAGGAGCCGCAAGTTGAGACTGCGGTGAATGTAAAGACGGATGTCCCTGTACATAAGGCGGCAGCTGATGTACAAGCCAATCCTACCGTGAAGATGCATGCTCATCAATTTGCGGAGGAAATGAGCCGACTGGTCAAATCCATGAATTTGTCACAGCAAAACGGCATGGCGGAAGCGAAAATTATTTTGATGCCTGAAACACTGGGGCAAGTTGAAGTCCGCATCAGCATGCAAAACGGTGTCATGACTGCGCAATTTGTGGCCGATACGATGCTCGGCAAGGATGCCCTGGAAACACAGCTCCTTCAACTGAGAGCTTCTCTGCAGCAGCAGGGACTGCAAGTAGATAAACTGGAAGTAACCCAAAGCAGCGTATTTGCAGGCATGAATCAAGAGCAGCAGAGACAAGGCTTCACACACCAGTCTCCTTCGCCGAAATCGAATAAAGACAAAGTAGAGGCTTACGAACAAACTGCAATCGTTGACGAAGGAATGGATGATTCAGGTTTGGACGATGAAGTGCGTGAAGGCGGGTTCCATGCAACAGCGTAATTCATCTGCTCGTAAAGGAGGGTTAGAGAAATGGCGGATAATGTATTTGGTACGAGCAATATATGGCCGAATTATTCTACGCAAAATATTAACAAAGTAACACGAGAGCCGAAAACGGAATTAGGTAAAGATGAGTTTTTGCAATTGTTGGTTGCACAGTTGAAGAACCAAGACCCTACCCAGCCGGTAGAGGATCGTGAATTCATCTCCCAAATGGCGCAATTCAGCTCTGTCGAACAAATTATGAATATGTCTCAGCAGTTGAGCATGATGCGCCAGTCCATGGGGATTTCATCCGATTTGATTGGGAAAAACGTGAATTTCATCGTTTGGAACACTGCGACTTACCAAGAACAAACCATGACGGGTATTGTCGAAGGGATTAAGATGAAGGATGGCTATCAGTATGCAATTGTTGATGGCCAAGAAGTGTCGCTGGATCAAATCACTAAAATTTGGTTTTCGGAAGAAGAGCCTGTTGTAGACGACGGCAGTGAAGAAAGTGAACACACCGATTCAACTCCCGACACAAACGAGTCTACTGCTGGGGACACTCCCGTGACTGAAGGAAGTGAATAAGATGGCAGACCAGTTTAGGGTTGGCAGCTTATACAGCCCTCAGATTCATCCGAAAGCGGTGAACAAGGCTCAAACTTATGCTCGCCGGAACGAAACCAGTTCATTTGAAAATCTTCTCAATCAACAGCTGTTGAAATTTAGTCACCACGCCGAAATGCGGTTGGAACAAAGAGGAATTGAAATTCCTCCTGAGCAAATGGAGAAGCTGGAGGCCGCAGTCAATAAGGCGGCTCAAAAGGGTGCGAAAGAAACACTGTTGCTGATGGATCAAATGGCTTTTATCGTGAATGTCAAAAATCAAACTGTCGTAACTGCTATGGATCAAACGGCATTGAAGGATCACATCTTTACGCAAATTGACAGTGCAATGATAGTTCAATAAACCAATTGGGCTGGCCCGCTTATGGAGGCCCTGGCCGCTGACCGATTGATGCGGCTTATAACGAAGGAGGATGTTTTCATGCTTAGATCACTGTACTCCGGAATTTCCGGTATGAAAGGCTTTCAAACAAAATTAGACGTCATTGGTAACAACATTGCGAATGTGAACACCGTTGGATTCAAAGGAAGCCGTGTTATGTTTCAGGACATTTTGTCACAAACGATCTCTGGGGTTTCTGCACCAACCGATGAGTCCGGCGGTGTGAACCCGCAGCAGGTCGGACTTGGCGTTGAAATCGCAGCAATCGACACGATCCATACGGGAGGCAGCGCAATGACGACGGGTCAAGTCACAGATTTGCGCATTAACGGTGACGGTTTTTTCGCGGTTAGCTCCGATGTCGATGGAGAGAACTCCTATTTAACTCGTGCCGGTAATTTCACAGTGGATGCGAACCGTTATCTTGTCAATGCGGATGGAATGTTCGTACTCGGCGCTGACGGCGCTCCGATTCAATTGGATGATGATATTAACGCTTTTACCATTTCGCAGAACGGACAATTCGTCGTGATCAACGCAGATGGTACGAACGAAGTGCGTGAGGATCTGGCGATTGGCGTTGCTCGAGTAACGAATCCTGGTGGCTTGGAGAAAGTGGGAGGAAGCCTTTATCGGTTAACTCCAAATGCGGAGATGGATGCTGAAAGTGTACTTGACATCATCGGTGCCGCAGGCGATGAAGAGTTGGGAACAGGTACAATTATTTCCGGACAGTTGGAAATGTCGAATGTCGATTTGACATCTGAATTTACGGAAATGATCGTTGCTCAAAGAGGATTCCAATCCAACTCCAGAATTATCACTACATCGGATGAAATTTTGCAAGAGATTGTAAACCTGAAGAGATAATGACGCTTAAGTAAACGTTAAAATGATTGGCTTTCGGCTTCCCGGTTCAGCGATGCTGGACCGGAGCCCTACATATTTTTCGGCAGGAGGAGCCTGATGATATCCGTTACCCGTTTAAATGGCACAAAGTTTACGTTAAACGCTCTACTTATTGAATCTATTGAGTCAACTCCGAATACCATCATTTCCTTGATCACAGGGAATAAATTCATAGTTCTCGAACCAGTAGAAGATGTGGTAAGCTTAGTTCGACAATATTTGAGAGGGATCGGTCTCATTGGGACGACTGCACTACTTCATGTCGAGGAGGAGGCTGACTAAATGAAAAAAATGCTTCCCGTATTAATTATCGTCCTAGTTTCAATTACCTTAATTTCGGTCGCTGCCTTTTCCTTATATCACTTTGTACTTAATGACTCTGGCAGCAGCAATAATGAAGCCGCCATCGAAGAGACAAAGCCGCTTACCGCGGAAGAGAAAAAAGAGCTTACCGTGGAAGTGAATGATATCATAACGAATTTATCCGAATTAAATTACATTGTTAAAGTGAATATGGATTTCATCGTAGATAGTGAAGAAGCCAAAAACGAATTAACTCTGCTTACTTCAACCGTTAAATCGATTATGGTAAAAACATTGGCTGACACGGCACCTGATGAAATGAAGGGCAGCAAAGGCCAAGATACATTTACAGCAAAAATTATGAATGCGGTCAACGCAGAACTTCAAGAAGGCAAGCTAGTCCAGGTCCAAATTACAGACTTGGTCATTAATCGTCAATAGGCTTTCATGGTGACTTTGCAAAGGGGGTGGATGTTATGGTAGATGTACTTTCGCAAAATGAAATAGATGCCCTCCTCGCGGCGCTTTCTTCCGGGGAAATGAATGCAGAGGAACTGAAAAAAGAAGATACGGAGAAGAGAGTCCGTGTTTATGATTTCAAAAGAGCGGTTCGGTTTTCGAAGGATCATATTCGGAGCTTGACTCGGATTCATGAAAATTTTGCCCGATATTTGACGACATATTTTTCTGCACAGCTTAGAACTTTTGTACAAATCAATGTCGTCCAAGTGGAGCAGCTTCCTTATGATGAATTTATTCGTTCGATTCCGAAATTGACGATTTTGAACATTTTTGAAGCAGCGCCTCTTGAAGGAAGAATGGTGCTTGAGGTAAATCCGAACGTTGCCTTCGCGATGCTGGACAGATTGCTTGGTGGATCAGGCACAGCACCATCTAAGGTCAGCGCGCTGACCGAAATTGAAACCAATGTCATGGAAAGAATTTTTTCGAAAGCTTTCGATAGTTTGCAGGAAGCCTGGAAGACCGTAATAGACATTGAGCCTCGAATGGAGGCATTGGAGACGAATCCGCAATTTATGCAGATTGTTTCTCCTAACGAAACCATAGCATTGATTTCATTAAGCACTAAAATCGGTGATACGACAGGAATGATTAATCTATGTATTCCTCATGTGGTGATTGAGCCTGTGATGGCCAGATTATCTGTTCACCACTGGTTCGTCTCACAGAAAAAGGCGAGGGATGAAAAGGATCAAATCGCACTTACGCATCACCTGAATCAAGCCAAACTACCCGTCATTGCTGAATTGGGTTCCTCAGAGATTACCGTTCATGAGCTTCTGAATTTGGCGGTTAACGATGTAATCACTCTGAACAAGCCGACAAATGGCGGCTTGCAGATTAAAATAGGTGAAAAAGTTAAGTTTATCGGAAATCCCGGACAAGTAAAAGGGAAAGTAGCTGTCCAAATTATGGAAGTTGTTGAAGAGGAGGAAGAAGATGTCGAGTAATAAGGATTATTTATCTCAGGAGGAAATCGATGCGCTTCTTAATCACGCGTCATCTCCTTCTGAAGAGGGAAACACTTCTTCAGACACTTCGGTCGAAGATATTTTAACCTCTTTGGAACAAGATGCACTGGGCGAAATCGGTAATATCACTTTTGGAAGTGCGGCGACTGCTTTGTCTACACTGTTGGGCAAAAAGGTGGATATTACGACTCCAAAAGTATCCATCGTGAGAAGTGAGGCACTGCAGAGCGAATTTCCCGAACCGAACGTAGCCGTACATGTGAATTATGTGGAAGGCTTTCAAGGCGTTAACTTGCTTGTTATTCAGAAGCGGGATGCTCAGGTCATTGCGAATTTAATGCTGGGCGGCGATGGTACAATCGTTGAAGAAGAGTTGAACGAGATTCATATCAGTGCCGTGCAAGAAGCGATGAATCAAATGATGGGTTCTTCCGCGACTTCGATGTCTACGATATTTAACCGATTGGTGAATATTTCACCTCCAGGAATCGACATTATGGATTTGGCGAACGGCCAAACGGAAACACCCCTTCCGCAGGAAGAAGTGTATGTCAAGATTTCGTTCCGTTTGAAAATCGATGATTTGATCGATTCGACCATCATGCAGCTCCTTACCGTTTCTTTTGCCAAAGAAATGGTGAACAGCTTGATGGGCGGCTCTGAGGCAGCAGAAGAAGTAGCCGCAACAGCGGTAGAAGAACCACCTGCACCTGCGCCACAAGCTGTACCGCAGCAGGCTCCAATGCACGATCAACAGCCTCCTGCAGCTTCGGTGCACCAAGCACCTCCTGTATATCAAGAACCATATGCGCAGCCGCCATACTATGAACCATCTGCACCTGCGTCTGGACATATTCAGCATCAGCGCAATGTTAATGTGCAGCCAGTAGAATATACCCAGTTTCAGCCACAAGGTTTTTCACAAGCAACAGGCGGCAACCTAAATCTTTTGATGGACATTCCTTTGAAGGTTACCGTAGAACTAGGGCGTACATCGAAACTAGTCAGGGAAATCCTTGAATTGTCCCAAGGCTCGATTATCGAGTTGGACAAGCTTGCAGGCGAACCTGTAGATATTTTAGTGAATAATAAGTTGGTGGCCAAAGGCGAGGTTGTCGTTATTGATGAGAACTTTGGGGTTCGTGTAACGGATATTGTCAGTCAGGCAGATCGTTTAAAAAACATTCAATAATCGATTATGCAGTTACTAATTAGGTATTTTCAATCATTTATGAAATTGATTTAATCATTGTACTTTTATTTCAGGAGGAGACGGATACTATGTCGAACAGAGTATTAATTGTGGATGATGCAGCATTTATGAGAATGATGGTAAAGGACATTTTAACGAAAAATGGTTATGAAGTCGTAGGAGAGGCAAGCGACGGAGCACAAGCCGTTGAGAAATACAAGGAAGTAAAACCTGATCTGGTAACGATGGACATTACGATGCCGGAAATGGATGGGATCGCGGCTTTAAAAGAAATTAAAAAAATGGATCCGAATGCAAAAGTCATTATGTGTTCCGCTATGGGACAGCAGGCGATGGTTATCGACGCTATTCAAGCAGGAGCTAAAGATTTTATCGTGAAACCTTTTCAAGCGGATCGCGTGATCGAAGCCATTAAAAAGACGCTGGGATAAGCCCCGGCCTTTTTTTAAGAGAGAGGATTGTGTTCAGTGAAAAGAAGAAAAAAAGGATTCATTCTGCTGCTTACATCGCTGTTGCTGCTAGTTGCATTGAATTCGCCTTTTGCAGTGTTCGCTGCCGATCAGGAAGAGAGCAATACAGAATTTAGCGGAATAGAATCCGGATTTTCATCTTTCGTATACGTGTGTGTTGTTCTTCTTATTATTATTGGATTAATTGTCGTCATTCTTCGCTTTTTGGGGAAGAAGAATAAAATGCTCTTTTCGCATCCTGGATTAAGAGTGGTTAGCGCAATTTCCCTTGCACAAAATAAATCTCTGCAGCTGGTTGAAGTCGGCGAGAAAATATATGTTCTTGGTGTCGGTGATGATATTTCCGTGATCGATACGATTGCATCTGCTGAAGAAAAGGACCAGCTGCTGTATTTGCTTGAATCGAAACAAGCCGAGACGTTGTCCTCGAAATGGTCCGACTGGCTGAATCGTATGCGGTCGCCGAAGAAAGATGAGAAAGAGACGATGGATCATGATGACGCTGCTTCTTTTCAGCAAGTAATGATGGAAAAATTCAATCGGATATCCGATCAAAAGCAAAAATTGCAGGATTTGCTGCAGGAACAAGAGGACAATAGGAAGGATCGCAGATGAAAAAAACAAGTATGACGCTATCCGCTATATTGATGATATGGCTGGCAGGGGTAAAGCCAGCGATGGCGGAAGATCTGATAAATATTCCTGGCGTAGAGTCTTCCAGCACGGTAACGATCATTTTATTGATTACTGTGCTGAGCATTGCACCTGCAATCTTACTGTTGATGACTTGCTTTACCCGAGTTGTCGTCGTGCTGGGATTCGTGAGAACCGCACTAGCGACCAACGCGATGCCGCCGACACAGGTATTAGTCGGACTGGCTATGTTTATCACTTTTTTCGTCATGGCGCCTACTTTAGGTGAAATCAATGAACAGGCACTGCAGCCGTATTTGCGTGGCGAAATTACAAGTCAAACCGAAGTGCTGGAAAAGGCAGCAGAGCCCATGAAAGAGTTTATGGCGAGTCATACACGAGAGAAGGATTTGCTGCTATTTCTTGATTATGCGGGGGCCGAGAAGCCGGAAGATGTTCAAGATATTCCTTTAACGGCGCTTATACCCGCCTTTGCTCTGAGTGAACTAAAGACAGCATTTCAAATGGGCTTTATGATTTTTATCCCTTTTCTGATCATTGACATGGTCGTGGCCAGCATTTTGATGTCTATGGGGATGATGATGCTTCCGCCTGTGATGATCTCACTGCCATTTAAAATCTTGTTATTTATTTTAGTAGACGGCTGGTATTTAGTCGTTCGGTCACTGCTGCTCAGTTTTAATACATAACGATAAGCGAGGGAGACTTCATGAGTTCAGAGTTTGTCATAAAATTGGCTGGAGAAGCCATTTATACGGTTTTAAAAGTTAGTCTGCCCTTAATGCTGTTGGCTCTCGCTGTCGGGTTAATTATTAGCGTGTTTCAAGCAACAACACAAATTCAGGAGCAGACTTTGGCGTTTGTTCCTAAAATTATCGCAGTACTGGTCGCTTTATTGTTTTTCGGCAGGTGGATGATCACAAGCATGGTGGATTTTACGTACAGCCTACTAAATAATTTACACAACTTTATAGGGTAGTGGTCGATGGTGCAATGGTTTTTAGATCACCTGCCACATGTTCTGCTTGTTTTTTGTCGAATCACATCTTTTTTTGTCGTGGCACCCATATATTCCTATCGCGGAGTGCCTGCGCCATTTAAGATTGGCTTCTCTAGCTTTATTGCATTGATCACATTTGCAGCCATTTCATTTGATGAGCCCGTTACGTGGACGCTGAGCATCATTCCATTAATATTGAAGGAAGTCGCCGTAGGATTGATGCTGGGCTTTTTGGCCTATTTGTTTTTTACGGTGGTACAAATTGCCGGATCCTTTATTGATATGCAGATGGGTTTGGGGATTGCTAACGTGGTGGATCCGATGACAGGCGCACAAAGCCCGATCATCGGTAATTTCAAATTTTATCTGATGACTTTAATTTTTCTATCGATGAACGGTCATCATTATTTGATTACTGCGATTATGAAGAGCTATCAGTGGGTTCCGATCAACAGCTTGTTTTTTGCCAACTTGGAGAATGGAAGCATCAGCGAATTTATTTTGAACATATTTATTCAGTGCTTTACATTTGCTTTTCAAATGTCAGCGCCGATTATTGCCGCTTTGTTCTTAACCGATGTGGCGCTTGGGATTCTAGCAAAAACTTCACCACAGTTTAATGTTTTTGTCATCGGTTTGCCGCTGAAAATCATTGTTGGTTTCTTGCTGCTGATTGTGGTCATTCCAGGCCTGCTATATTTATTTACACAACTGTTCGAATCCATGTTTCAGGAAATGGAGCGATTTCTTAAAATCATGGGAGCTTAAGTGAGGGGGAGAAGATGAGGGTGACTACCTTCGAGCCGCGGATGCGGATGAATCTTCAGTTTTTTTCGCAAGAAAAAACAGAGAAGGCTACCCCGAAAAAGCGCAGCGATTCTCGTAAAAAAGGTCAGGTTGCCAAAACCGCTGAACTGCCCAGTGCACTCATTTTATTGTTCAGCTTTTTAACTCTATTTTTTTTGGGCGGTTATTTTAAAGAGAGAATTCATCATCTTTTCCTGCTGACGTTCAACAAATATATGGTGATGGATGTAAGTATTCATACGGTCTTGGCCATGGCCAGCGAGGTCATATGGCAAATTCTTCTGCTGCTTATGCCGATTATGTTGGTCGCCGTTTTATTTGGATTTATCGGGAACTACGTCCAATTCGGACTGCTCTTTACAGGCGAACCTTTAAAAATGAAGCTGAACAAGCTGAATCCGATTGAAGGCTTTAAACGTATATTCGGGCTTCGTTCTTTAGTAGAACTGTTAAAATCGATTATTAAATTGCTCGTAATCGGTCTTGTCGTTTTTTATACGATATGGAAAGAAAAGGACAACATTCTCGCTTTAGCGACCGTCCCGCTGGATCATATCTATTCGTATATTGCGGGCTTGACTCTAAATCTCGGACTTCAGATTGGCGTATTGCTCATTGTACTTGCTGTACTGGATTATTTCTATCAAAAATACGAATACGAGAAAGGTTTGAAGATGTCCAAGCAGGACATTAAAGATGAGTACAAAAAAGCGGAGGGTGACCCTAAAATTAAAGGCAAGATTCGCGAGCGTCAACGCCGAATGGCGATGCAGCGAATGATGCAGGAGATACCGAATGCGGATGTCGTCATTACGAACCCAACGCATTTTGCTGTAGCAATTAAATATGACAATCAACAGATGGATGCCCCCACTGTGATTGCAAAGGGTCAGGACTTTTTAGCTTTAAAAATTAGAGAGAAAGCGAAAGAGCATGGAATTATGACGATGGAAAATAAACCTCTCGCCAGAGCGTTGTATCACCAAGTTGAAATCGGGGAAGCGATTCCTGCCGAATTATTCCAAGCTGTGGCCGAAGTTTTAGCATATGTATACAAGTTGCAAGGAAAAACGTCGAGTAATTCATGATTGCTGCTAGTTCATGAGGAGGACCTAAAGGGTGAAACCAAGAGATCTGCTAATATTAATTGGCATCATAGGCATCGTATTAATGATGGTATTGCCGCTGCCGACAATACTGCTGGATGTCCTTCTAATCATCAATATCTCGTTAGCCTTAACGATCCTGTTGCTAGCTATGAATACGCAGGATGCATTACAGTTTTCTATTTTCCCTGCGATTTTATTGGTAACCACCTTGTTCCGTCTGGCACTTAATGTTTCCTCAACAAGATTGATTTTATCCGAAGGCCATGCAGGGGACGTCATTACCACGTTCGGGAGCTTCGTCGCCGGCGGCGAATTAGCTGTCGGGTTTGTCGTATTTTTGATTCTCGTCATTGTGCAGTTCCTGGTCATTACCAAAGGATCGGAACGGGTTGCAGAAGTCGCGGCACGTTTTACATTGGATGCGATGCCAGGGAAGCAAATGAGTATTGATGCTGATTTAAATGCTGGATTGATCAACGAACAGCAGGCTAAGGAAAGACGGGAAAAAATTGAGAAGGAAGCCGACTTTTATGGAGCGATGGACGGTGCGAGTAAATTCGTTAAAGGAGACGCCATTGCGGGGATCATTATCCTGCTCATAAACTTGATCGGCGGATTTGCGATCGGGATGGCGAGCGAAGGATTGTCCTTCAACGAGGCGATTTCCAAATACTCCATTTTAACGATCGGGGACGGATTAGTCAGCCAAATTCCTGCACTGCTTATTTCTACGGCTGCTGGTATTATTGTGACACGCTCGGCATCTGACGGTAATTTTGCGGAGGATATCTCTTCACAGCTGCTCAGCTATCCTAAACTGCTTTACATCGTCGCCGGAACGATAACGGTATTGGGTCTTTTTACCCCAATTGGTCCTGTGACGACATTACCGATTGCCGCTATTCTCGTTTTCGCTTCTTATCGTATCCAGAAAACGATGAATAAACAGCAGGCTGAAGCCAGTCAAATGGTAGAGGAACAGGAAATTGAGGAGGTTCGCAGCCCAGAGAGTGTAGTAAATCTGCTGCAGGTTGATCCTATTGAATTTGAGTTCGGATACGGGCTCATTCCTTTGGCTGATGCTCAGCAGGGAGGAGACTTGTTAGACCGGATTATTATGATCCGCAGACAATGTGCTTTGGAACTAGGACTTGTGGTTCCTGTGATCCGTATTCGCGACAATATTCAACTAAAACCGAATGAATATGTCATTAAAATTAAAGGAAATACGATCGCGCATGGTGAATTATTACTTAATCACTATTTGGCGATGAGTTCAGGACTAGATGATGATACTATTACTGGAATCGAAACGACAGAGCCTGCTTTCGGACTGCCTGCATTGTGGATCGACGAAGCAATGAAGGAGAGAGCTGAAATGTCCGGTTATACGATCGTCGACCCTCCGTCCGTGGTTGCCACTCATCTTACGGAAATGATCAAGCGTCATGCTTATGAACTCGTGGGCAGACAGGAGACGAAAATGCTGGTCGATCATTTGAAGGAAAGCTCTCCTGCTTTGGTTGACGAATTGATTCCGAATATTTTGTCGATTGGTGACGTTCAAAAAGTACTTGTCCGCCTTTTGAAGGAAAAGATATCGATCAGAGACTTGGTCACGATTTTCGAAACGCTGGCGGACTATGGAACCTACACGAAGGATCACGATATTTTAACGGAATATGTTAGACAAGCCTTGTCGAGGCAAATTACACATCAATTTGTCGGTAATGAAGAGGTGCTCCGGGTGGTCACGATCAGCCCCGCTGTGGAGAAGAAAATTGCTGAAGCGGTTCAACAGACCGATCAAGGCTCTTATCTTGCTTTAGATCCGATGACCAGTCAATCCATTATTCGCAAAATGAATGACGAACTGCAAAAGCTGCTGCAGATCGGCCAACAGCCAATCGTTTTGGCATCTCCTACGGTTCGCATGTATTTGCGGGGTCTCATGGAAAGAGTCATGCCGGATATCCCGGTATTGTCTTACAATGAACTGGAATCCAACGTTGAGGTACAAAGTATTGGGGTGGTGAACATATGAGAGTAAAGCGCTATTTGGTAGACACCATGCCAGATGCCTTGCATAAAATACGGGCCGATCTAGGTAAGGATGCTGTCATTATTAATACGAAGGAAATCAAAGTTGGCGGCTTTTTAGGTTTATTTCGCAAAAAGAAAATCGAAGTCATTGCCGCGCTGGATTCGAACGAGAAGCCTACGCCGGTAACGACCGCCGCTAATCTGGACAGCTTTACTGAAGCATTGAAGTCAGCCCAGACCAATGTACTGAAGCCGGAAGTAGAGAGTGCTATAGAACAGGCACCCATCATCCCGCCGGTAATGACGGCTAGGTCGGAAAGGGTTTCGGCATCCACCAGGTATCAGCCAACGTATGAAAGGTCGTCCACGAACCGTCCATCCTCTTCTGAACCGATGGGTGAACATATATGGGATGAATTGAAGCAGTTGAAGGAAATGTTGAAGAAGTTAAACCATCTACAGACAGAGGGAACTCCGTCACTGCCTGAAGGGTTTCAGACTTACAAAGAATTGCTGCTTCAACACGGGGTAATGCGTGAGATTGTCGACTCGATTATGGAACAGGCAATGGACGCAAATAAGTCTGCTGCGGGTCAAGCAGCAGAAGTCGCTTCAGAAGCCGTTCCTTTCATTCGCAGCGTGATGCAAAACATTCTTCCGGAGGAGAGGTTTGAGGGACTAAACGAACATGCCAGAATCGTCAATTTTGTTGGACCAACCGGTGTCGGCAAGACCACCACGATTGCCAAACTAGCTGCTGAGCAGGTGTTGAAGCAAAATAAAAAGGTGGGCTTTATCACCTCTGACACTTACCGGATTTCTGCGGTGGAGCAGCTGAGGACCTATGCCAATATTTTGAATGTTCCTTTGGAAGTCGTTTTTTCACCGCAGGAATTAATCAAGGCCTTCCAAAAGCTCGAGGATTGCGACCTAATTTTTATGGATACGGCTGGAAGAAACTACCGCAATGAAATGTTTGTATCGGAATTAAACAGTTTGCTTTCATCACATGAGAGCAGTGAAACGTATCTTGTGCTGAGCTTGGCTGCTAAATACGCTGACATGAAATTGATTACGAAGAATTTCTCGAAATTTAAGCTGGATAAGGTGTTATTCACGAAGCTGGATGAAACCGAAACGTATGGTGCGATTCTGAATATAGCCTATGAGTTCCCGCTCAAATTGTCTTATATAACGAATGGACAAAACGTCCCTCAAGATATCGAATGCATGCAACAGAACGACATCTTAGAACTACTGTTGGGGGAAGATGGCCATGGTTGATCAGGCCCAGGCATTAAGAAATTTGGTGAAAGCGTCGGCGGTAGACGGTCAAGCGAAACAAACCAGAGTAATCACGGTGACAAGCGGTAAGGGCGGCGTCGGTAAATCAAACTTCACGCTCAATTTTGCCCTTGCACTTCAGTCTCAAGGCTATAAGGTTGTGATCTTTGATGCAGATATCGGTTTAGCCAATTTGGATGTATTGATGGGGATGTCGCCGCAATACCATCTGTATCATTTGCTGAAGAAAGAAAAAACGATCCATGAAATTATTCATCAAGGACCAGGCGGCTTGCAGCTCGTTGCCGGCGGCTCAGGGTTCAATGATTTACTGTCATTAACCGATGAGCAGCTGGAATATTTTGTAGAACAAGTAAGCCAGTTAAGCGGAGTGGTCGATTTTATTTTGTTCGATACGGGTGCGGGTTTGTCAAAAGAGACCTTAAAGTTTATCGTTTCCGCCGAACAGACCTTTGTCGTAACGACACCGGAACCGACTTCGATTACCGATGCCTATGCCATCATTAAAATGGTGCAGCAAATGGATCATCACAACGTTCAGTTTAAATTAGTCATTAATCGGGTGTCGGATTGGGAGGAAGGAAAAGCGACTTCGGACAAAATCAGCTTTGTCGCTAAACGCTTCTTAGGTATTGATATTGAGACCGTCGGTTATGTTTCCGATGACAGCCACGTGTCTAAATCAGTTAAGAAACAGGTTCCCTTTTTGATCGAACATCCGTCCTGCTCAGCTTCTCGGGATATACAGCGTATAGCCAAACAATTTATTAGCGGCAGCACGATGAATGGCGAGCAGACGGGTCTAAAAGGCTTTCTGACCAAAATGATACGCTTCATGAAATGATGGCTAACATCCAGATTTAAGCTTCATAGGGGTGATATGTGATGAAACGGTATAAAATCATGGTCGTAGATGATTCAGCGTTCATGAGAAAAATGATATCTGACATGATAAGCAGCGATCCGCTGTTTGAAGTCGTATGTAAGGCAAAAAATGGCCAAGAAGCAGTTGAGCTGGTGAAAGTGCACAGCCCCGATGCGATTACAATGGATGTGCACATGCCGCTTATGGATGGTCTGGAAGCGCTGCGTCAAATCATGAAGGTGCAGCCGACCCCTGTGATCATGCTTAGCAGTGAAACAGCGGAGGGTACAGAGGTTACCATTCAAGCTCTGCAAGCAGGAGCGATCGATTTTATTCAAAAGCCTTCAGGTGCGATATCCTTGGACATTCATAAAGTAAGTTCAAATCTTTTGGAGAAGCTGAAGATTGCCGTAAACAGCCGCCAGAACATAGCCATGCCACCGGCTGTTTCTATAAGTCCAAAGCCTCCAATATTTCCGAAGAAGTCGGGAGATCGTTTTCATCAGTTGGTTGCAATTGGCACTTCAACAGGTGGTCCCAGAGCCCTTCAGCATGTTCTATCTGAAGTCCCTCAAGGGTTTCCTTCGCCGATCGTCATCGTGCAGCATATGCCGCCGAAGTTCACCTTGTCTTTAGCGCAGCGGCTGGACTCGATCTGCAGCATTCATGTGAAAGAGGCTGAGCACGAGGAAATGCTGAAGCCAGGTACAGCTTATATTGCTCCCGGTGGATACCATATGAAGGTGAAAAGAAAAGGAACAGACTATCAAATTACTTTGTCGCAAGAAGAGCCGATGATGGGGCACAGGCCATCCGTTGACCGCTTGTTTGAATCGATTGCCACTCTGCATGAACTGAAAAAATACGTTCTGCTGTTAACAGGGATGGGCAGTGACGGTGCTCGCGGAATGCAGGCGATTAAAAGTGAGGGTTCAGCGGTTACTTTCGCAGAATCCAAGGAGACCTGTGTTGTCTATGGGATGCCCAGATCAGCCGTTGAGCTTGGAGTTGTTGATCATGTTCTTCCGCTCCAAAGGGTGATGTCCAAGATGTTGGAAGTTTTTCAGGCGGTTGACAGCTAAGATGTTAACCGCATAAAGCCTGACCCATTATTTAAGGAGGTGCAAACATATGGAAGTGAATCAGTACTTATCCATGTTTATCGACGAATCCAAGGAACATCTTCAGGCGATGAATGAAAACCTGTTGAGTCTAGAGAGCAATCCAGAGGATTTGTCGATCGTTCAGACTATTTTTCGTTCTGCTCATACCTTGAAGGGGATGTCGGCAACGATGGGGTTCGAAGATTTGGCTTCGTTAACCCATGAGACCGAAAATGTCTTGGACATGGTTCGCAACGATCAATTAAAAATGAACGAGCACATTTTTGATGTGATGTTCAAGAGCTTGGATCATCTTGAAAAGATGGTTGAGGACATCATTCAGGGAGGCACGGGCAAAGCGGATGTGACTGAAGTGGTCGGCCTGCTTAAAGCGATTGTCAAAGGGGACGTTCCGCAAGATAATCAGCAGACTGCTGCGTCAGACAGTGGGCCCATATTGGATGAATTTCAGCTTTCCATATTAAAACAATCCGCGGAAGCGGGTCATTCGATATATCGTATTTCGGTATCGATTCGTGAAGACTGTATGCTCAAAGCGGTTCGAGCCTACATGGTGTTTGAAGCATTGGAACAAAACGGTGAAGTGGTCATTTCCTCGCCGCCGGCGGAGGATATTGAACAGGACAAGTTCGGGCGCCAATTTTCTTTGTATTACATAAGTCAATTGGACGTAAGTTCTCTGCAAAGCACAATTGAGAACATTTCGGAAATTGAAACGGTCACGGTGGAGCAGCTTCAAGTTCAAGCACTGGATGAAATTGCATCAGCTCAAAAACAAGCCGCTGCAGCAGCGGTTGCCGAAGCCCCAAAATTGGAAACAAAGAAGGCTGATGGTGAAGCAGGCAGCAAGCAAGCAGCGCCAAAGGCTGCAGGACAGATTGCTCGTACCATTCGGGTCGATATTGAGCGCTTGGATCAGCTCATGAATTTGTTCAGTGAAATGTTAATTGACCGTGTTCGTCTGGAATCGCTTGCGGACGAAATCAGACGTTCGGATTTGACTGAAACCGTGGAACACATGACTCGCATCAGTTCTGAGCTCCAAAACTTAGTACTGAAGCTGAGAATGGTGCCTGTCGATACGGTATTCAATCGTTTTCCTAGAATGATTAGGGATATTGCCAAGACGCTGGGCAAAAAGATCGATCTGGTGATTTCCGGCGCGGATACAGAGCTTGACCGTACGGTCGTTGATGAAATCGGTGATCCGCTCGTTCATCTTCTTCGCAACTCTGTCGATCACGGTGTTGAACCGATTGAGGATCGGGTTAAGGTGGGCAAATCTGAGATTGGTACGGTGCATTTGAGAGCGTACCACAGCGGAAATCATGTTTTCATTGAAATCGAAGATGACGGCCGAGGCATCATTAGAGAAAAAGTATTGAAAACGGCTTTGAAGAACGGTGTTGTCACCGAAGAACAAGCAGGAAAAATGTCAGACAACGAAGTGTTCCAGCTTTTATTTGCTTCCGGTTTCAGTACAGCGGATAAGATTACCGATATATCTGGACGCGGCGTTGGTCTAGATGTCGTTAAATCAAAGATTCAGTCCTTGGGCGGGCACGTTGAGGTGGATTCGGTACCGAATAAAGGAAGTAAATTTACGATTCAGCTTCCGCTTACTTTATCGATCATCACAGCGATGCTTATCCGATTAGGCCAAGAAAAATATGCGATTCCGCTGTCTTCTATCGTAGAAACGGCACTTGTGAGTAGACAGCAGTTGAAGTATGTTCACGGGCAGGCAATGCTGGATTACAGAAACGGCGTGATTCCAGTCATTTCACTCGCGGACGTGCTGGATTGTCCTCCGGAGTCTTCTGAGTCAGCAGAAATGAATCTAGTCATCGTGAAGAAAGCTGAGAAGCATGCAGCATTGATTGTGAGTGAGTTTATTGGCCAACAAGAAATCGTCTTGAAATCACTCGGAAACTATTTAAATCAGACGTTTGCGGTATCCGGTGCAACGATACTCGGTGACGGTCAAGTGGCATTGATCATCGATCCGACGACATTGATTAAATAGCGCCTTTCATCTACGAAACAATCTTTCCTATTATATTGTGGTTTTGATCATAGAAATGGATGGTTCTATTAACGCATTGTGACAATAAGGAGGTTATCAAGATGGCGGAAGAATTAGAATTAAAGGTCATCGTGTTTGCTCTTGGCGAAGAAGAATATGGGGTAGAGGTAGACAAGGTACAAACGATTGAAAGAATGACACCGCTCACTCGAGTTCCTAAGACACCTGATTTTATCAAAGGAGTTATCAATTTAAGAGGCGTTGTCGTTCCAGTAATCGACCTAAGAGGCCGGTTTCAGCTGCCTGAGGCGGAATATACGGACAGCACACGCATCATCATCGTTCAGGTGAACGATATTCAAGTTGGTTTAATTGTTGATTCTGCGAACGATGTCATCGATGTGAGCAGTGACAAGATTGAAGCCGCACCTGAAGTCGTTGGCGGCATCAGAGCCAAGTATCTTCGTGGAGTGGCAAAACTGGACAATGGCAAGCTGCTGATCATGCTTAACTTAGATCAAGTTTTGAATAAAGATGAAATCATTCAGCTTGAGAAAATCGAGGAGTAGAAATCGTGTCGCTTTTTAATCAATTGGATGATTTAAAGTTCGATGTCTTGAGGGAAGTAGGAAATATTGGCGCTGGTCATGCCGCGACCGCATTGTCCAAATTACTGGACAAGCCGGTAGATATGAAAGTCCCTCAAGTAAGGATAGTAGAATTTGAGGAAATACCGGAGAGTGTAGGCGGAGCTGAAGAGGTTGTTATTGCTGTATTTCTTAGAGTTATAGGGGACGCGCCGGGAAATCTGTTCTTTTTGTTAAGCAGAGACTCGGCCTTGAGTCTTCTCTCTAAAATGGTAGGATTGGAACATATCCCTTCCGATGAAGATTGGTTTGATCTGAATGAAATTCAGATTTCAGCAATCCAAGAGATTGGCAATATCCTTGCCGGTTCATATCTTTCTTCACTGGCAGATTTTACCCAATTGGACATGTCGCCGACAGTCCCTTCCATGACCATTGATATGGCAGGGGCGATACTAAGCTACGGCATCATGCAATTTGGAGCGATGGGCGAGCATGCCGTGCTGATCGACACTTCATTCTATGATGGTACGGACCGGGTAGAAGGTCACTTTTTTCTCATTCCTGATCCGGAATCGTTCGAAAAAATATTTTCTGCATTGGGAGTGCCTCATGAATGACAGAGTTGCAATTGATTAAGGTTGGGATGGCCGACCTGAATGCCACGAACGAGGATCGAATTCTTCGTACAACCGGATTGGGCTCATGTGTCGGCCTCACTTTGTTTGACCCCCTGCACAAGGTAGCGGGTCTTGCCCATATTATGCTTCCCAGCTCTAGCATTGCACGGGAAGGCCAGTTGAATAAAGCGAAATACGCGGACACTGCCATACCAGAGCTTATAGACCGAATGCTGCAGCTCGGAGCGAACAAGGGAAGGCTTGAAGCAAAGCTGGCCGGAGGTGCTCAAATGTTCTCATTCAACACAGGGAATGACATGATGAAAATCGGTCCAAGAAACGTTGATAGCTGTAAGGAAATTCTTGCGCAGCTGCACATCCCGATCCGATCCGAAGATACGGGCGGGAATTATGGTCGTACGATTGAAATCTCTAACGATACGGGAATGCTGACCGTGAAGAGTGTAAATAAAGGCATAAAGGAAATTTAAAATGAAACGGAAATTACAAATCAGCTATATTTTAGCGATTGTTGGATTTGTTTGCACGTACTTGTTTTCAAGCATGAATAATCCGATGGGGACGGCATTTATCCGTTCATTCATTTGTTTTGTCATCTTTTTTATCTCGGGAGTCGTTGTGCTGAGTCTCATTGAAAAAATTGTGAAGGAAGCCACGGTGAGTTCTGAGAATGCTGTCCAAGAAGAAGGTGTGGGCCAACAGGTCGATCTGTCCACACCTGAAGATTGGGTCATGCCAGAAGCTGATGCGGAACATGCTGCCGGCAGTGAAGGGGAGCAAGGTTTTGAACCTATACAATTCCCTCGTTTCAAAACGAAAGAAGAACGAAGCCCTGAGGAAATGGCCAAGGCCATTCGTCATCTTTCTGATCAATAAGGATGGTGAAACCGATGAGAGCGGTCAAACAATTCGATCGCAAATCCGAACAGCAGCTGTGGATAGAGTGGAAGCAAGATCATAATTCGGAAGCCAAAAAGGCGTTAATTGAAAAGCATTTGCCTTTAGTAGATTATGTTGTCAACCGTTTAGCTATCGGGTTACCGGGAAATGTTTCAAAAGATGATCTGACGAGTCATGGGATCATGGGATTAATCGATGCTGTTGAAAAATTTGATTTAAGCCGTAATTTGCAATTTGAAACTTATGCCTCATGGAGAATTAGAGGTTCAATTATAGATGGGCTGCGGCAAGGGGATTGGGTACCTCGTTCCGTGAGGGAAAAAGCAAAAAAGCTGGAGGAAGCTTACCAAACCTTGGAGCAGCAATATTTAAGATCTGTATCGGACGACGAAGTCAGTTCCTATTTGCAGATAAATAAAAAAGAGTTGGATCAGATGCTGCAGGAAGTGGCGGTAACGACTTTATATTCCTTGGAAGAACCGATCAAGGAAGAGGAAGCAGAAACTCGGATGGCGCTGCTTATGGATGAGTCGGCGAAAAATCCGGTTTCTACGATCCACGATGTTTATTTGAAGGAATCTCTCGCTAGAGCGATTGAACGTTTAACGGAAAAAGAGAGAATCGTCGTTACTTTGCTGTACTATGAAGACCTGTCTTTAAGTGAAATTGCTGAGGTGATGTCGCTTACGCCGTCACGTATTTCTCAACTTCATTCCAAGGCGATTTTAAGATTGAGAGGCGCTTTACAGAGAAATAAAGAGCAGCTGATGAACGAGGTCTAATTTAAAGCAAGTTTTATTGAAGGGGATGAAGTAATCGATGAGCAGCGTATTGGATCGTATCATTCAGATCGACATATCCAGTGATAAGCTGGCAGCTTACTTATCCTTTCGTCCCGCAGATGAAGAAGACATAACTTTTTCGACGGAAGAGCTGGAAGCATTTGTACAAAAGCACGGGGTTCGCTTTGGCGTTTATCATGATGTTTTATCCAAAATCGCCAAGCAGCCTGAACAATATTTTGCAACCAAAATACAAATTGCAGCAGGTCAGCCCCCTGTTCAAGGTGAGAATGGCTTTATTCATCTAATTCTACCTAATCAGAGTGGATCCTCACCGAAGGATGCGGGTGATGGCAGCGTCGACCTGAAAGAAATTAAGCGTCTGAATAACGTGAAAAAGGGGCAGCCGATCGCAAGCCGAGTTGAAGCGAAAGAAGGGATTCCCGGAAAAACGATTGGCGGCGAAGATATTCCAGCAAAGCCTGGTACAGAAGCACGGTTTAAAATTGGAAAAAATGTCGTTTGTGATCCGGGCAATACGACGATGTACGCAGCGATTGATGGATTGTTCACTTATACAGAGGATGAGAAAATGAACGTATTTCCTGTATACGAAGTGAACGGGGATGTCGATTACAGTGTAGGAAATATTGATTTTGTCGGTAATGTCGTCGTGCGGGGCAATGTGTTGACTGGATTTAAAATTAGTGCGGCTGGGGATATTCGTATTGTCGGCGGAGTTGAGGGAGCAGAGATTGAGGCCGGCGGATCGATTGAAATTTCAGCGGGCATTCTAGGCCATAATAAAGGTCATGTCATTGCTGCTCAGAACGTGAAAAGCTCTTTCATACAGGATGCCAATGTGAAAGCAGGCAAGAATGTGATCGTCAATCAGAGCATCATGCATTCTCAGATTCGTGCGGGAAAGGCAGTCGTATGCAATGGCAGCAAGGGCCTTATCGTCGGCGGCCACATTCAAGCCGGAGAATATATCCAAGCTAGAACAATCGGAAATACGATGTCTACAGCAACTGTACTAGAAGTTGGTGTTCTGCCTGAGCTTCGCAATGAGCTGTTGGAATTGAAAGGGAAAATGACGGAGTCTATGGATAATTTGGACAAGACGGATAAAGCTCTAAAACTGCTGGATCAAATGGCAGCAACAGGACAGATCGATAAGGATAAGCTTGCGCTCCGAGTCAAATTAAGCAATACTCGCAAACAGACAAACGAAGAATTAGAGCATATTCGCGAACGAATGCTCGAAATTGAAAAAGCGCTGGAGGATTCTGGAGACGCATACATTGAGGTCATGTCAACGATTTACGGCGGTTCCAAGCTGGTGATTGGGCGAATGATCAAGTTTATAAAAGACCCGATTAAGTACATCAAGTTTCATATTCGAGACGGCGAAATCAGCACAAGTTCAAGATAGAGCTTCATTCCGTTTGGTTCAGGTGGACGCGATTAAAGAAAACGCGGGAGGTACCAAGGATGAACTTGAAGCCGGTAGAATTACAAGTGGCTCTTCCTCGTACGGCAGAAGCGGGGATTCAACAAAAAAATCAAATGGATCGTCCAGTAACTGAACAGCAAATGCTTGCAGCGGCCACGATACAGGAAGAGTCGACAGCGAGGAAGAGAGCGTCGAAGGCGGATGAATCCGCTGAATCTGATCTTAGAGATGCACAGCATCAAAAGAACCCATCAGATCCGCAGCATCACAGGAAAAATAAAAAGGAGTCTTCCTCGGAGACATGGAAACATCCGCATAAAGGACATCATATTGATTACACATTATAAACGAAACTGTAATAAGTTTGCGCAGGGCGCAGCCTTAAGATGAGCTTCGGATTCAGGTGTGATAAAGGAGTTATAAAATGGAAGCATGGCAGCTGATTGCGATATTGGGGGCAGTCATTGTGTTGTTTTCGTGGATGCAGCCCAAACGAAATGATATGGGACCAAACGGCGGGTGGCTTAAAGAAATGGAAACGACATTGGAGCAGTTCTCCATGGAGCTTGAAGCCGGCAACGAAAAAGTAATGGAACAGGTTGCTCAAATGAAACAGCAATATGAGGATCAAATTCACACGCTTCGAGGCAAAGTAGAGATGATGGAGCAACAGCTGAATGCGGTGCAGCAGTCGGTTCGGCTCGAGATGAAGGAAATGCTGCATGAACAGCAGCTAAAGCTCGAAGATTGGAAGAGCAGGCAGAGCACAGTTGTTCCTGTAAGGGATAAAGACGCGGATGCTCCAAAGGCGGTGCCGTCCGAATCCGGCTCATCAAAGGAAGATGAGTCTTCTATTGCGACAAGATACAAGGACTTATTGGAACTGTATGAACAAGGGAAGTCTCTGGAGCACATCTCCAAAAAATTCGGCATTCATAAAGGGGAAGCGCAGCTCATCGTGACACTCGCAAGAGAGGAGAAGCTAAACCGTGTTCAAAAATAAGTGGTTTCTTCGTGGGCTCGGCATCGGAATGTTCTTGGCCGCGGTACTTATCTTCTTCATGCAGTCGGCGCAAAGCATGAAAGATACACCGATCGCCGACGTGACAGAAATGACGGAGAATGCTTTGAAATCAGAAGCGGAGAGACAGGGGTACAAGCTGTATCCCATGAACGAGACATGGTACAGCGAAACGCAGCTGCAGGAGAGAATCCAAGCTGCGCTCGATGAAAGGGAACCCGTTCAACCGGAAAAAGAGATCATTCACTCTTTTTATATTTCCTACATGATGAGCACAACACAGGTTTCCGAGCTGCTGCTTGCCATGGGGCTCATTACCGATAAAGCCGCCTTTCTACAAGAAATGATTAATGAAAAACTAACGGATAATTTGCAGGTCGGTGTATTTGAGTTTACGGGACAGCCAAGCATGGATGAGATTATCGAAACTATAACAACACCTCGTTAAGGCGAATTTCGTCGATCTGAGGTGTTGTTTCCTTTTTGTCGAAGGAAACCCAGGTCTCTATTGCAACACGATTTCAGTTATGGTATATTATTTGACGGTGTTAAAAACACACGTTGTCCAATTTTGTCAAAGGTGCTTTCAATGATTGAAAGTCTTGATGAAAGATGAAGGCAGCGGAGGTACACAAAAACCAATATTAGAGGAGGTGTGTGAGGATGGCAGTCATTTCCATGAAACAGCTTTTAGAAGCTGGGGTACATTTCGGTCACCAAACTCGTCGTTGGAATCCGAAAATGGAAAAATACATCTTCACCGAAAGAAACGGAATTTATATTATCGACCTGCAAAAAACGGTCAAAAAAGTGGAAGACGCATACCACTTTGTTAAGGATCTTGCTGAGAACGGCGGAACGATTCTTTTCGTCGGAACAAAGAAGCAAGCTCAAGATTCAGTGAAAGAAGAAGCCGAGCGTTGCGGCATGTACTTCATTAACCAAAGATGGTTAGGCGGTACGCTGACCAACTTCGAAACGATTCAAAAACGAATCAATCGTCTTCATGAGCTGGAGCGTATGGAAGAAGACGGTACATTCGCAGTTCTTCCTAAAAAAGAAGTTATTATTCTAAATAAAGAAAAAGCTCGTTTGGAGAAATTCCTCGGCGGCATTAAGAACATGAAGAAGCTGCCTGATGCTTTGTTTGTTATCGATCCTCGTAAAGAGCGTATTGCGGTAGCAGAAGCACGTAAATTGGGAATTCCTATCGTTGGTATCGTGGATACGAACTGTGATCCTGATGAAATCGATGTAGTCATTCCGGGTAACGATGATGCCATCCGTGCGGTTAAATTGCTCACTGGCAAAATGGCTGATGCAGTAATTGAAGCGCACCAAGGGGAACAAACTACAGCTTAATGGCAAGAACAGCTTGAGCATCTTACTTAAGCGGTTTGAAAGGGTGGTTGGAAGGTCGAATAGAGCCTTATCACCACCCTTTTTTTAAAAGATACAGAAAAGCAGTTTTTGTCTTAAAGTGTCGCGTTGTAAAAAAGAATAAATCACAAGGACATAAAGGAGGCTTACACTTATGGCAGTAAGTGCGAGTGCAGTAAAAGAGCTAAGGGAAAAAACCGGTGCGGGAATGCTGGATTGTAAAAAAGCGTTAGAAGAAGCAAATGGAAATATTGACAAAGCTATTGAAGTGCTTCGTGAAAAAGGTCTTTCCGCTGCTGCGAAGAAATCGGACCGTATTGCAACTGAAGGCTTGGTCGAATCTTACATACACGCGAACGGCAGAATCGGCGTGCTTGTTGAAATTAACTGCGAAACCGACTTCGTAGCTAAAAACGAAGGCTTCAGANAAACGAAGGCTTCAGAGAGTTTGTTCGTGATGTAGCGATGCAAATCGCCGCAACAAGCCCGAAATATGTTCGTCGTGAAGAAGTACCTCAGGAAGAACTGGACAAAGAAAAAGAAATTTTGCGCGCACAAGCGTTAAATGAAGGCAAACCTGAGAAAATTGTAGATAAAATGGTCGAAGGCCGTATTTCTAAATATTACGAAGAATATTGTTTGATGGAGCAAAGCTTCGTTAAAGACCCAGACAAAACGATTACTGAGCTGGTGAATGAGAAGATCTCCACCATCGGTGAGAACATCACGATCCGCCGTTTCGTAAGATATGAGCTCGGAGAAGGTTTGGAAAAGAAACAAGACAACTTCGTAGAAGAAGTAATGTCTCAAGTGAAACAATAATCAGGTGAAAGAAAAGAATGGAACACCAGCCGTGTTCCTTCTTTTTTACCACATCGGATAGATAAAGCTTACGATGCACTATGACGGAGAATCCGCGAAAGAGGTTTCTCAAAAATATGGAACGCCAAAATGACAATTTCGTTCACTGGCGATTCCGTAAATGTGATGCCGAGGATGAAATTGTGACCTAGAGTTTCGCTGTTTCGGCTGATTAAATCCTTTCTTCACGGGGTGGTATGTTCCTCAGGGCATTCGGGGAAAGTGAAGGAGAATATCGAATCATGGTATATTAACACGTAATTGCAAATCGTGTGAATGGAGGGCGCGGAACTTTGGCACAGCCTGTTTTTAAAAGAGTAGTATTAAAGCTGAGCGGTGAAGCTTTGGCTGGTAATCAGGGATTTGGAATCGAAGCGGAGACGATTAACTCTGTTGCTCATCAAGTCCAGGAAGTTGTGGAATTAGGTGTCGAGGTCGCCATCGTGGTAGGCGGCGGGAACATCTGGAGAGGCATTTCGGGAAGCGCTCAGGGCATTGACCGGGCTACGGCAGATTATATGGGTATGCTGGCAACCGTCATGAATTCTTTGGCTCTCCAGGATGCACTCGAAACGATTGGAGTTCCAACACGAGTACAGACGTCGATCGCGATGCAGCAAATTGCTGAACCGTATATTCGCAGAAGAGCCATCCGCCATTTAGAAAAAGGCAGAGTTGTCATTTTTGCGTCAGGCACAGGTAATCCGTTCTTTTCCACGGATACGACTGCTGCGCTGCGTGCGGCGGAAATTGAAGCTGAAGTGATCCTAATGGCTAAAAACAAAGTGGACGGTGTCTACTCGGCGGATCCGATGAAGGACCCTAGCGCTGTCAAATACGAGCATCTCACGTATATGGAAGTGCTGAATAAGAACTTGGGCGTGATGGATTCAACGGCATCATCGCTCTGTATGGATAACAATATCCCATT
Source organism: Marinicrinis lubricantis (assembly GCF_042658665.1). NCBI lineage: Bacteria > Bacillati > Bacillota > Bacilli > Caryophanales > Paenibacillaceae > Marinicrinis > Marinicrinis lubricantis. The sequence continues at coordinate 89,218 of NZ_JBHSQV010000036.1, read as the reverse complement.
AATTGTGTTCTCTATTACGGAGAATGGTAATATAAAACGAGTCGTACTCGGAGAAAAAATTGGTACAACTGTCAAGGGGAGTGTGTAAATCATGCCTCAGTCGATTAAAGCCAATGCGGAAGAAAGAATGAATAAAGCCATTCAAAATTTAAAACGCGAGCTCGCTTCTCTAAGAGCTGGAAGAGCGAACCCAGCCTTATTGGAAAGAATTCAAGTTGATTATTATGGTGCACCTACACCGTTAAACCAAATGGCAAATATCTCAACACCGGACGCTAGAACATTAATCATTCAGCCTTGGGATAAAACGATCATGGGTGCGATTGAAAAAGAAATCATGAAGTCCGATCTGGGGCTTACGCCGACCAATGACGGTACGATTATTCGAATCGTCATTCCAGCACTTACAGAAGAGCGAAGAGCCGAGCTTGTCAAAATGACGAAGAAGTTCGGTGAGGAAGCGAAAGTCGCTGTTCGCAATGTGCGCCGTGACGCGAATGAAGAGATCAAGAAAAAAGAAAAGACGGACATCTCCGAAGACGAATCCCGTCGTCATCAGGATGACATCCAAAAGCTAACCGATCGGTTTGTTGCAGAAGTGGATCAAGTCTTGGCAGCCAAAGAGAAAGAAATCATGGAGATATAGCAATGACTACCCCGCGTTTCGTGGGGTTTTGTCTATGTCCTGATTCCTTGACGGGGGATTAACTATGAAACATATTTTACGCAGGTTCAAACAACATCATATTACGGCGGATGATATCTTGAAAGCCGGATCGGTACCGAAACACGTGGCAATTATTATGGACGGCAACGGGAGATGGGCTAAAAAATTCGGGCTCCCTCGTGCTGCAGGTCATCATACCGGTATGAAAAACGTGAAAAAAATCACGATTGCCGCCAAGACGATTGGTGTTGAGGTACTGACTTTGTACGCGTTCTCTACGGAAAATTGGAAGCGTCCCAAGGAAGAAGTCGATTATTTAATGAAGCTGCCGCAAGAGTTTTTTCCTCTGGAAATTGAAGATTTAGAGCAGAATAATATTCAGGTGCGGATGACGGGTTCTAAAGAACAACTCCCCGAATTTGCATTAAAGCCTATAGAGAATGCCATTGAACGAACCCGTCATAATGATGGCATGATCCTAAATTTCGCCTTGAATTACGGCAGTCGGTTAGAAATCGTACATGCTGCGAAGCATCTCGCTGAGGATCTTTTGGCCGGTCGTATACATACGGATGACATTAATGAACAAGCGCTTAACGATAGATTGTTAACGTCTGACTTACCTGATCCGGATTTGCTGATACGTACGAGCGGAGAATTGCGTCTGAGTAATTTTATGCTGTGGCAGCTGGCGTACACGGAGTTTTGGTTCACGGAAGCATACTGGCCAGAATTCAATGAACCGTTATTTTACTCTGCGATTCGGGAGTACCAGAACCGGGCAAGAAGATACGGCGGCCTATAGTCCCAGCATTGGAGGTGCATTTTGTATGAAGCAGCGTCTGATTACCGGTGTTCTCGCAGCGATCGTATTTCTTTTTTTGCTGTATTTCGGAGGAGCCGGATATACCATATTGATCTTAGCACTTGCCCTCATTGGTTTATTTGAATTCGTTCGTTTAAACCGAATTGCACCGTTTGGAGTACCGGCACTGATCGGGTACGCTGCAGTAGCTTGGCTCACCATCCCTTGGGAGCATTATGAAGGTGTACAGTTTTACGGAGAACAGATGATTTGGATTTCGATGTTGGTGTTTTTTGCGGTTACCGTCACTAGCAAAAATCGAATCAATGTCGAGCAAGCAGCGTTGCTCTTTCTTGGAGTGGTTTATGTCGGAACAGGCTTCCATTATATGCTGTCGACTAGACTCATTCCGGAGGACGGTCTATTTTGGACTTTATTGATTTTTATCAGTATTTGGGTGAGTGACATCGGAGCTTACTTTACGGGTAGAGCCATTGGGAAGCATCTGCTTTGGCCTGCGATTAGTCCGAAAAAAACAGTGGAGGGTGCCGTAGGCGGTTTAATCTTGTCTATTGCGGCAGCTTTGCTTTTTTCATTGTATTCTCCCGAAAGGCTGGATTTTATCGAGGCGCTGTGGATTGGATTGGCTGCATCGGTTATAGGGCAGTTGGGCGATTTTATACAGTCCGCATACAAACGCGCCAGAGGCGTGAAAGATTCAGGCACGCTGCTGCCTGGACATGGCGGGGTACTGGATCGTTGCGACAGCTGGATTATCGTGTTTCCATTCATTCACTTTATGTCACTCATTCCGGTATAAGTCTGCCGAATGATCTTTGGATGATTGCCAGAGGAGGAACCAATGAAGAAACGAATTGCAATTCTAGGATCGACGGGTTCGATTGGAACTCAAACGCTCGATGTGATCAAACACCATCCGGAGCAGTTCGAGGTCGCTGCGCTGGCTGCAGGAAGCAACATCGATTTGCTGGAATCCCAAATCTTTACCTTTAAACCGAAGCTCGTTTCGGTCGCAACGAAGGAATTGGCTGATCGATTAGCAGCAAGAATCGGGTTTGGCACTCGCGTAGTGTATGGCGACGAAGGGATTCTGGAGGCAGCTGCCCATCATGAGGCGGATGTGGTGGTCACAGCGATGGTAGGCAGTCAAGGGCTGCGGCCTACGCTAGCGGCCATTGAGTCTGGCAAGCATATCGGGTTAGCGAACAAGGAAACGTTAGTCAGTGCCGGACACATTGTGACGGAGAAGGCACGCAAGCATCAAGTAGATCTCATTCCGGTGGATAGTGAGCACTCCGCCATCTTTCAATGCTTGAATGGGGAGAAGCGCGAGCAGATTCGCAAGCTGATCGTTACCGCTTCCGGTGGTTCGTTTCGAGATAGAAGCAGAGATGAGCTGAAGGATGTCACTGTGGAGGATGCATTGAAACATCCGAATTGGTCCATGGGCGCCAAAATCACAATCGATTCCGCTACTTTAGTTAACAAAGGACTCGAAGTGATTGAAGCACATTGGTTGTTCGGTATTCCATATGAGCAAATTGAAGTCGTCATTCATCCGGAAAGCATCATTCATTCGATGGTAGAGTTTCAAGATCACAGCATTATGGCGCAGCTGGGCAATCCAGATATGCGGGTGCCAATTCAATATGCGCTGACCTACCCGAATCGTCTGCCAAGTCCCTCTGCTCCATTACAATTCGGACAGCTGAGATCATTGAATTTTAAATCTGTAGATTATGATCGATTTCCGTGTCTTCGATGGGCGATCGAGTGCGGCAAGCAGGGCGGGACGGCTACAACTGTGTTTAATGCCGCGAACGAAGCTGCCGTCGGCTTGTTCTTGGACCGCCGAATCTCCTTCTTAGAAATCGAATCCTATATCGAGCAGGCGATCACGGAGCATCATTCCATACCCAATCCAAGCCTTGAAGAAATCGCCGAGGCGGATCGATGGGCAAGAGCCAGTGTCCTGAAGTGGTCACAGGCCTGAAGCAGTTTTTTGGAAGATGAGGGTTCTCTTGTGTTTGAACTGGGAATAATGATAATCTAAGGACATGTACAACACGGAGGAGGATTCGGGACGTTGACGGTAGAGGGCATTTTATTAACCATGTTCATGTTTTTTTTATTGGTCGGATTTCATGAGTGGGGGCATTTCTACTTCGCGAAGAGAGCAGGCATCTTGGTTAGAGAATTTGCCATCGGCTTTGGTCCGAAGCTGTTTACTTATAAAAAAGGTGAAACCCGCTATACACTGAGATTGTTCCCGATCGGCGGATTCGTAAGGATGGCCGGTGAGGATCCGGAGCTCGTGCAAATTAATTCCGGTCAGACGATTGCCGTCCAGATCGATTCGCAGGGTAAAGTGCATCGAATGTATTTAGATCGGCTGGATGAGCGTGAAGATTGTATCATCGGGACGGTCGAGCATCTGGATTTAGAGCACGAATTGACTTTGAAATTAGATGTAGACGAAGAACTTCAATCGTTCCATGTTCATCCGGAAGCGATCATGATCGCCAGAAATACAGAAACCCAAATTGCCCCTTGGAACCGTCAATTTGGCAGCAAATCTGTAGGCAAACGGGCTATGGCCATTTTTGCCGGTCCGTTGATGAATTTTATTTTAGCTTTTATCCTCTTCTTCATTTTTATCTACATGACTGGAATCCCGAACGGAGAGCCTACCCATTTGGAGATTGGCCAAGTCGTCGAATCGTCTGCGGCTAGCGAAGCGGGATTAGAAGCAGGAGATGTGATTAAAAGCGTAAATGGCGAGGCGGTCGCCGGCGACAGTCAAAAGCTGATTGAAACGATTTCCGGTTCGGCGGATCAAACGATGGAGTGGGTTATTGTGCGCGGCGATGAAGAACATACGCTGCAGGTGACTCCGAAAATGGAAGACGGGCAGGGCAAGGTGGGTATTACCATCATACAGAAGGGAATACCATACCGAAATCCAACCATTGGCGAGGCCTTCGAGAATACGGCGCTAACTATGAAGAATGCAACCGAGCAAATCTTTTTAGCCCTTAAGAAGCTCGTTACATTACAATTCAAAATCGATGATTTAGGCGGTCCCGTACGTATTACAGAGGTCACGAATGAAGCGGTAAGCCAAGGCTTCAATATTTATATATCATGGACGGCGATACTTAGCCTATATCTTGGCATATTCAATTTGCTGCCGTTCCCTTCATTGGATGGAAGCAGGCTGCTGTTTATCGGCTTGGAGGCGCTGCGGCGTAAGCCGATCGATCCGAACAAAGAAGGCATCGTGCACTTTATCGGCTTCGCCTTACTGATGGTGCTGATGATTGCGGTCACGTACAACGATATTTTACGATTATTTAAAGGGTAAAACGTATATTAAATTCAACACTACTATGCATGAAGAACATCGGCTTCGAGGGGGGCGTTTCGTCCTTTCATCGGAGCCAAGCACGTTTCGGGTGAAGTTAGGAGGACGTTATGTCGAAGGATAAACAATTTGTTCGGGAAATCACACCGCAGGCCGAGGATTTCTCGAGATGGTATATTGATGTAATCAAAAAAGCTGACCTGATGGATTACTCCCCGGTACGCGGCTGTATCGTGTTCAAGCCGGAAGGCTACGAGCTGTGGGAGCTTTGCCAGCGTGAATTGGACGCACGGTTCAAAGAGACGGGCCATCGAAATGCATATTTCCCGCTTTTCATTCCGGAAAGCTTCTTTCAGAAGGAGAAGGAGCACGTGGAAGGCTTTAACCCTGAGCTTCCTTGGGTGACAGAGGCTGGCGGGGAGAAGCTGGAGGAACGCTTGGCCATTCGTCCTACTTCTGAAACCGTTATTGGTCATATGTATTCGAAATGGATTCAATCGTACCGCGATTTGCCGGTACTCATCAATCAATGGGCGAACGTTGTCCGTTGGGAGAAAAGAACGCTGCCGTTCCTGCGAACGAGCGAATTTCTGTGGCAGGAAGGACATACGGCTCACGAGACAGAGGCAGAAGCGAGACAAGAAACGCTTCAAATGCTTGAGATTTATCGTGATTTCGTCGAAAATTTCCTAGCGATTCCGGTCATTGTGGGACAGAAGACGCCTTCCGAGAAATTTGCTGGAGCAAAGGAAACGTATTCGATCGAAGCGATGATGAAGGATGGCCGTGCGGTGCAAGCGGGAACGTCGCACTTCATGGGCACGAACTTTGCTGAAGCGTTCGAAATTAAATATTTGGATCGGGACAATCAACTGCAGTACGCGCATACCACCTCATGGGGAGTCAGCACTCGTCTGATTGGTGCGCTCATCATGGTTCATGGGGATGATCGCGGTTTATGTCTGCCTCCGAAAGTCGCACCGACGCAGGTCATTATGATTCCGATCGGTCCTGCCAAAACAAGGGATCAGGTTGTGGCTAGAACGGATGAACTGTATGACGTGCTGAAGAAAGCAGGCATTCGGGTTCGAGTGGACGATCGACAAGACTTGAGTCCAGGCTGGAAATTTAACGAATATGAGATGAGAGGCGTACCGATTCGTCTGGAGCTAGGCCCTAGAGATATGGAAAACGGACAAGCCGTTCTCGTTTCCAGAGTCACTGGCGAGAAGCGGGTGGTCGCTCAGGATCAGCTCGTGGAGGAAGTAGAGCGGTTACTCGCGGAAACCCATGAGCAAATGTATAATAACGCGAAAGCATTCATGGAGGAAAATCTGAAGTCGGTGGATTCACTCGACGAACTTAAAGCCTCGATGGAGCAAAAACGCGGCTTCTACTTGGCCGGATGGTGCGGATCGGCGGCGTGCGAGCATCAGGTGAAGGAAGAGAGCGGTGCGACAAGCCGCAACATTCCATTCGAGGTGCAGGAGCACAAGAGCACATGTCTCGTTTGCGGCGATGTTGCGAAGCACACGGTCGTATTTGCGAGAGCTTATTAATTCGAATACGTTTAAATAAAGAATAGGCAGACGGTGAAAATCCGCTGCCTTTTTTATTTCACGTTTTGAAGGGTTCCATTCTCAACTGCTCCTCTTCAACTGCAAAGTTTTTCTAACCCCCATACAGGGAATCGTTCATCACGGAAGTCTCATTTATGGTATGATAGAGAATAGTAGATTTGGATGTTTTGAGATTGAGAGAAATTGAATTTGGGGGAGCGATACGATGGGACAACCTGCACAGAAGAGAGAACGTTTCGAAATGCTGATGCAGCAGGCTGGCATTCCCGACGACTGGGTAAAGCAGTACTTTTACGAAGGCTACATAGATCAGGTGATCTGCAGCCGTTCCAATAAGGAATGGATTTTTCGCATCGCCAAGCAGACGCTGGTGCCCCAGCAAGTTTATCGGAGCTTCTGTAAATATATTCAAGATAAGTTTGCGCATATTGCGAGAATCAGCTTTATTATCGATTATGATGAGCAGGTAGGCCACGCAGAAATTGCCGAGGAATATTGGCCATTATTTATAGATTGGATTCAGCGGGAAGTGGCTTCTGTGAATGGCTGGATGACAAAAGCACGTAAAGAAGTTGTCGGCAAGACACTGCATCTGCGTCTGCTCGACCAAATGGGCATTGAGCTGGCCAAAAAGCGGAGTATTGATGAGAAGTTGAAATTCTTCTTTAAGTCGTTCTTCTGCCGGGAATTCAACGTCTTATTTGAGCTCAGCGATAACAGCGAAGAAGAATATGAGAAATTTGCACAGCAAAAAGCCGAGGAAGAGAAGACCGTAACACAGAACATCATGACGGCGATTGAGAAGGAGAAGGAAGTGGAGGACGGCGAGGATCCGGTTAAACTTGTGTACGGGTATGACTTCCAGGATCAGCCGGTACCGCTGCAGGAGATCGTCGACGAAGAGAAGAAGATTACGATCCAAGGATCTGTCTTTAATTTAGAGGAGAAGGAGCTGCGCAACGGCAATACCTTGTTCCAGTTCTGTTTAACGGATTTCACGGATTCGCTGCAGTGCAAGGTGTTTGCGAAGAACAAGGAAGACTTGAAAATACTAAGACTGCTGAAGAAAGGGATTTGGGTTCGGGCCAGAGGACGGATTGAGTATGATCGTTTCATGCAGACTCCAGAACTGGTCATGATTCCATCGGACCTGCATGAGGTGCGTTCTCCAATCGCAGAGCGAGTGGATCAGGCCGAGGAGAAGCGGGTTGAATTCCATCTGCATACGAATATGAGTACGATGGATGGCATAACGCCGGTCTCGGAATATATAAAGACGGCAGCAAAGTGGGGCCATAAAGCGATTGCGATTACGGACCATGCCGGTGTTCAGTCTTTCCCGGAAGCGTACCATGCTCAGGAGAAGCATAAGATTAAAGTGATTTACGGTGTGGAAGCGAATGTCGTGAACGATTCCGTTCCGATCGTTACCCATGCGGTGGAACAAGAGCTGCAGGATTGTACGTATGTCGTATTCGACATCGAGACAACGGGTCTCTCAATTATTAACAATAAAATCATTGAAATCGCTGGCGTAAAGATGAAGGATGGCAAGGAAATTGATCGTTTCTCCACCTTTGTCAATCCGCATGAGCGTATACCATACCATATTACCCAGCTCACGAGCATTACGGATGAGATGGTGCAGGGGGCTCCTGAACTGGAGCCGGTGCTCAAGGAATTTTCTCAGTTCGTAGAAGACTCGGTGCTCGTCGCGCATAACGCCCGATTCGATATGGGCTTCGTGCAGGCGAATTTAAAGCAGCTCGGACTGCCGGAGCTTCCGAATCCTTCGCTCGATACGTTGGAGCTGGCAAGACTGCTGTATCCGACGATGAAAAATCACCGGCTCAACACATTGGCGGATAAGTTCAAGGTCAGCTTGGAAAATCATCACCGCGCTATTGACGATACGATTGCGTTAGGCCATATTTTGTTCCATATGCTGAAGGATGCGGCGGCTCAAAACATGACTAAGCTGCATCGCCTGAACGATTTTGTCGGTAAGGATTTATCGAATGCTCGGCCGTTTCACTGCTGTATATATGCGAAAAATCAAATCGGAAAGAAAAACCTGTTCAAGTTGGTTTCTCTTTCCCATACCGAATATTTCAAGAGAGTTGCCTGCATTCCAAAGAGCAAGCTCGAGGAGCTTCGCGAAGGACTGATCATCGCTTCCGGTTGTGAAAAAGGCGAGTTCTTCGAATCCGTGCTGAACAAGTCGCAGGAGGAAGCGGAGCAAGTCGCGGAATTTTATGATGTGCTGGAAATTCAGCCGATCGGCAACAATATGCATTTGGTCGACAAAGGCCTTGTAGGCAGTGCGGCGGAGCTGCAGGATGCAAACCGAAGAGTTATCGAGATTGGCAAGAAATTAGGCAAGCCCGTGATCGCTACCGGCAATGTGCATTATCTGCATCCGAAAGAGAAAATTGGCCGGGATATTACGATTCACGGCATCACGGGCTTCAGTCCTCTAAAGGATATGAAAAAGCCTGACGTCCATCTTCGTACGACGGAAGAAATGCTGAAGGAATTCGAATATCTGGGAGAAGCGCTAGCCCATGAGGTTGTGGTCGCGAACACCAATAAGCTGGCGGATCAATTTGATGAGATTGAGATGTTTCCGAAGGAGCCATTCTTTCCCGTCATTGAAGGAGCGGACGAGGAAATCCGGACAACCTGTTACGCAACAGCGGAGAGCATCTATGGAAATCCGATTCCGGAAGTCGTCGTGAAGCGCTTGGAGAAAGAGCTCGAGCCGATTATTAAATACGGTTTTGCTGCCCTGTACTTAATCTCTCAGCGACTAGTGAAGAAATCGAACGAGGACGGCTATTTGGTTGGTTCCAGAGGCTCGGTAGGATCATCGGTTGTGGCAATGATGCTGGGGATTTCCGAGGTTAACCCGCTGCCGCCGCATTACGTCTGTTCGAATTGCAAGCAGAGCGAATGGTTTACTGACGGAAGCGTGCCGAGCGGCTTCGATCTGCCAGATAAAGAATGTCCGCATTGCGGAACGATGATGAGAGGCGATGGACAGGATATTCCATTCGAGACGTTTCTCGGCTTCAAGGGAGATAAGGTTCCCGATATCGATTTGAACTTCTCCGGGGAGTATCAGCCGCACGCACACAATTATACGAAAGTGCTGTTCGGGGAAAAGAATGTATATCGCGCAGGTACCATTGGTACCGTGGCGGAGAAGACGGCCTTCGGCTATGTGAAGAAGTACGAGGAAGAGCACGGTAAAAAGTGGAGAACCGCAGAAGTACTGCGGCTCGCAAGCGGATGTACCGGCGTAAAACGAAGCACGGGCCAGCATCCGGGCGGAATCGTGGTTGTGCCGGACTATATCGAGGTAGAAGATATTACTCCAGTTCAATATCCGGCTGATGATACGAGCGCGGATTGGAAGACGACCCATTTTGATTATCATGCCTTCGATGCGAATTTGCTGAAGCTCGATATTCTCGGACACGATGATCCGACGATGATGCGGATGCTGCAGGATTTAACGGGGGTTGACCCAACGACAATCCCGATGAACGATCCGAAAGTAATGAGTATTTTCAGTTCGACGGATGCGCTAGGCGTCACACCGCAGCAGATTCGTACCCCTGTAGCGACGTACGGCGTTCCGGAGATGGGAACGAAATTCGTTCGTCAGATGCTGGAGGAAACGAAACCGACCACATTCGCCGACTTATTGCAGATCTCAGGGCTGTCGCACGGTACCGGCGTATGGCTCGGGAATGCGCAGGAGCTTATTAAGAACAACACTTGTACCATTAAGACGGTTATCGGCTGTCGTGACGATATTATGCTGTATTTAATTTACAAAGGCGGTCTGGATGCGGGACTTGCGTTTAAAATTACAGAGAGCGTACGTAAAGGGAAAGGTCTTACGGATGAATGGATTCAAATTATGAAGGAGCATAAGATACCTCAATGGTATATCGACTCCTGCCTGAAGATCGAGTACATGTTCCCGAAGGCGCATGCTTCGGCTTATGTCATTTCGGCTGTACGAACAGCGTACTTCAAGGTATATTATCCGATTCAGTTTTATGCGACTTATTTTTCCGTTCGAGCCGAAGACTTTGATCTAGACTTGCTTTGCCAAGGATATGACGCGATATTGAAGCGGCTTATTGAAATCGAGGATAAAGGTTTCTCCGCTACGCCGAAAGAAAAAGCGTCCATCAGTGTGCTGGAAATGGCGCTGGAAATGACTGCACGCGGCTTCAGCTTCAAGCCGATTGACCTGTATAAATCCGATGCGACCAAGTTTAAAATTGAAGGCGATTCGCTTATTCCGCCGTTTTCGGCGATTGCGGGTGTAGGTATCAATGCGGCCAAAAACATTGCCGCTTCTCGTGAAGAGGGCGAATTCCTATCGGTCGAGGATTTTCAGAAGAGGTCGAAAGCTTCGAAAACAGTGATCGAGCTTCTGCAGTCGTTCGGCTGCTTCCGAGGCATGCCGGAATCGAACCAGCTTGCACTGTTCTAGGTGGCTCCTTGGGAGGCTAGAGCTGCCTTCCAGCCCTTGTAACACTAGGTGGCGTGTGTTATAATTGAGACAAGAATTACATTTTTCGGAAGAAAGAGTGGGGAAACCCACTCTTCTCTTTTGGAGAAAATACCTTATACGGGTAGTTTCCCGCATCGGCACAAACCGAATGATCGGAATACGCTAAGAACTAAAGGAGGCCAACACTAAGTGGGTCAACAAACCATCAAAGCCAAAGTCGAACAAATGGTTCAGCCTTTCTTGGAGGAACACGGTTTTGAACTGGTCGATATTGAGTACGTTAAAGAAGGTGCGAACCGCTTTTTACGCATATTTGTAGATAAAGAAGACGGCATTGATATTGAAGACTGCGGTCGCATCAGCGAATTTATGAGCGCCAAACTGGATGAAGAAGATCCAATTCCCGACGCTTATTTTCTAGAGGTTTCTTCGCCAGGAGCGGAAAGACCGCTTAAGAAGCCTCGGGATTTTGAACGTTCTATAGGGAAATATGTTTTGGTTACAACGTACGAACCGATCGATGGGCAAAAAGAGTTTGAAGGCACGCTGACCGCCTATCAGGCAGACGAACATCTCGTGGTGAAAGTAGGCAAGAAAGACATTCAAATTCCTCTGGATAAAGTGGGGAACGCAAGACTCGCCATTCAATTTTGACAAATAGGGATACATATCTGAGAGGAGGACGACGCATTCCATGAATACAGATTTTATTGAAGCGTTGAATGAGATTGAAAGGGAAAAAGGAATCAATAAGGACGTTTTGATCGAGGCGATCGAGGCGGCGCTGATCTCGAGCTACAAGAGGAATTTTAATACTGCAGCCAATGTTCGAGTGGATATCAACCGAATGACGGGTGTTATCAAGGTATATGCCCGTAAAACTGTTGTCGATGAAGTATTGGATTCAAGGCTCGAAATTTCACTTGATGCGGCGCATGAAATGAATCCAAACTACCATTTGGATGATATTGTCGAGATCGAGGTTACACCGAGAGATTTTGGCCGTATTGCTGCCCAGACGGCGAAGCAGGTCGTCACGCAGCGTATTCGAGAAGCGGAGAGAGGCCTCATTTATGAAGCCTATGTGGATAAGGAAGAAGATATTATTACGGGCATTGTGCAGCGAATTGATCAGCGCAATCTGTATGTTGACCTCGGCAAAGTCGAAGCGGTGCTGCCGCTGGGCGAAATGATGCCGAACGATAAGATCGGCCAGGGAGATCGTATTAAAGCGTTTATTACCAAGGTCGAAAATACGACCAAGGGACCTCAAATCTTCTTGTCTAGAACACATCCAGGCTTACTCAAGCGATTATTCGAGCTGGAAGTTCCGGAAATCTATGACGGTATCGTGGAAATTCGTTCAGTAGCGCGTGAAGCGGGATACCGTTCAAAAATTGCGGTCTATTCCGATAATCCAGATGTCGATCCAGTCGGCTCCTGTGTCGGCCCGAAAGGCTCGCGTGTACAGACGATCGTGAATGAATTGAACGGAGAAAAAATCGACATTGTTCGGTGGTCTGACCATATCGAAGAATACGTCGCCAATGCGCTCAGTCCTTCTCAGGTCGTGGAAGTCATCGTGATGGAGAAGGAAAAGATGGCGCGCGTCATCGTTCCTGATCATCAGCTCTCATTGGCCATTGGTATTCGCGGGCAAAACGCGAGACTTGCGGCCAAATTGACCGGTTGGAAAATCGATATTAAGAGCAATACACAGGCGATCGAAGAGGCGTGGAAGACGGAATCGTCTGAACCTGTAGAACATGAAGCAGGTGCCGACAACGCCTTGCAGGAAGAAATCGAATAATCGGAATATATAGAACGGATTTCGTGGCAGAGGAGTGTTTCGAATGAAGCAGAGAAAGGTGCCTTTGCGCAAATGCATTGCATGTCAAAAGATGCTCTCCAAAAAGGAACTCATTCGCATTGTAAAAACACCTGAAGATGACATCGTTGTCGATTTTACGGGAAAAAAATCAGGACGCGGGGCATATACATGCGGTTCATTGGAAAGTGTGGCGATGATGCGAAAGACTCGGGCGCTGGAGCGTGCGCTCGGTTGTACAATTCCGGCAGAGGTATATGACCGAATTGAAGCGGAAATTCGGGAAAAGAATCGTCAAGTGATCTGCGCCAAGGAAGGGACGGCTGAGGTTGAACCATAATCAGAAGCTGACGTCGCGGATTGGTTTGGCACAGCGTGCGGGGAAGCTGGTTATGGGTGAAGAAGGAGTGATCAAGGCGATAAGAAACGGTGAAGCCTACGCTGTCATTATCGTTCGAGACGCTTCAGAGAACACTCGAAAAAAAATCAGTGATAAATGTGCCAGCTATGGAGTTCCTTTGTTGGAAATATTGGATCGATATGAGCTGGGAGCTTGCACCGGGAAAGATGTAAGAGTGTCAGCAGCCGTTACGGATGAAGGGTTCGCCCGAATGATACAGGAGAGTGCGAAACAATATACGGAGGTGGACGGTATTGACTAAACACGAGAAGCAGAGGGTTTATGAGTACGCGAAGACCATCAATATGAGTAGTAAAGAGATTATTACCATTATGAAACGTCTCGACATACCGGTAAATAATCATATGAGCGTCATGGAATCGGATGCCATTGCAAAGGTGGAAAAGTTTTTCAAGGATATCAAAGAAAATGCAGCGGCTAAGCAGCAAAAGAAAGAACAAAAAGGGGAAGCGATAGCAACCGTGCAAAATGTAACGAATCAAAATACATCACAGAATCAGTCTAGTGCGGATAAATCCGTATCTAGTGAACGCCAGCAGGACCGTAAGCCACAGCAAGCGTCTCGTACGCAGAACCGGAATAGCAACGGGGAGCAAAGAAGAGATGCTCGCACGCAAGGGACATCACAACAAGGAAGACCAACCGGCCAAGGTGGCCAAGGCGACCGCAGCAAAGAATTCGGTCAAAGAAGAAATCATCCGCAAGGTGCAAATCAAGGGCAAGGCCAGAGAGCGCAGGGACAAGGAAATGCGGGACAGAATGCAAGAAGGGATTCTTCCAGACCATCTGTTCCTTCCAAGCCTGCGAATGCTGCTCTTCGTTCGGAAGAAGAATTTAACGCATCCAAAGGGAAGACCACGAAGAAGGATAAAGCCAATCCGAAACGATTTGATGATAATAAAGTGAGCACCATTAAAGGCGGAGGCCGTGGCGGAAAAAACTTCAAAGGCAAACGCAATCAGCAGCATAGAGGTCAAGAACGCAGAGAAAAAGTGGATAATACGCCGAAGAAGGTTATTGTCCGCGGAACGATGACCGTCGGTGAAGTAGCGAAGCTGTTCCATAAAGATGCTTCAGAACTTATTAAGAAGCTGTTGATGATGGGTGTCATGGCGACGATCAACCAAGAGCTCGATTTGGACACGATTCAGCTGATATCTGCTGAATTTGGCATTGAAGTGGAACTGAAGCTGCCTGTTGAAGAGGATCCATTCGAAATGGATGAGGTCGTCGAAGATCCCGAGAATCTAATGGAACGTCCACCGGTTGTTACCATCATGGGTCACGTTGACCACGGGAAAACTACATTACTAGATGCCATCCGTCACACCAATGTAACAGCTGGGGAAGCGGGAGGCATCACGCAGCATATTGGTGCATATCAGGTAGAGAGCAACGGGAAGAAAATTACGTTCTTGGACACCCCGGGTCACGAAGCGTTTACAACCATGCGTGCACGCGGATCAAAGGTGACCGACATTACGATTCTTGTCGTGGCTGCGGATGACGGTGTTATGCCGCAAACCGTTGAAGCGATCAACCATGCGAAGGCGGCTAACGTACCGATCATCGTTGCGGTCAACAAAATCGACAAGCCGGAAGCCAATCCGGATAAAATTCGCCAAGAGCTGACGGAGTATGCTCTTATTCCTGAAGAATGGGGTGGGGAAACCATCTTCGTCAATGTATCGGCGAAAAGCAGAACAAATCTAGACGAACTGCTGGAAATGATCTTGCTGGTTGCTGAAGTGCAGGAATTGAAGGCTAATCCAAACACAACTGCGAAAGGTACCGTTATTGAAGCAGAGCTGGACAAAGGGAAGGGGCCTGTTGCCCGTATTCTGGTTCAAGACGGAACGCTTCGTATTGGGGATCCGTTCGTCGCAGGTGTTTTCTTCGGACGTGTTCGTGCCATGGTGAACGACAAAGGGCGTCGTCTGAAGGAAGCGGGACCTTCTACACCTGTAGAGATTACCGGACTCCATGAAGTGCCGCAGGCAGGAGACCGCCTGATCGCTTTCGATGATGAGCGCAAGGCAAGAGAAATTGCTGACAAGCGGACGATTACACTCAGAGAAAGCGAATTAAACAGCAGCTCACGCGTGACATTGGATGATCTATACAAGCACATTCAGGAAGGCGAAATGAAAGAGCTGTTCGTCATCATTAAAGCCGATGTTCAAGGTTCGGCCGAGGCGCTGAAAGGCTCCTTGGAGAAAATTGACATCGAAGGTGTTCGCGTGAAAATTATTCACACGGGCGTAGGTGCAATTACGGAGTCCGACATTATCTTGGCCTCTGCATCGAATGCCATTATTATTGGCTTCAACGTTCGTCCAGAACCTGCAGCGAAAATCACGGCTGACCAGGAGAAGGTCGATATTCGCCTGCATCGGATTATCTACAATGTCATTGAAGAAATTGAACAGGCGATGAAAGGAATGCTCGATCCGGTTTACAAAGAACAGGTAACGGGTCAAGCGGAAATCCGCAACATCTTTAAAATTAGTAAAATTGGTACCGTTGCGGGCTGTATGGTCATTTCAGGTAAAATTACCCGCAATGCTCAGCTTCGTGTCATTCGCAACGGAATTGTCGTATATGAAGGCGAACTGGATGCCTTGAAACGGTTTAAGGATGACGTCAAGGAAGTTGCACAGGGATACGAGTGCGGTATTTCTGTGAAAAACTTCAACGATCTCAAAGAAGGAGATATCCTAGAAGCTTTCGTCATGGAAGCAGTTGAGAGGTGAACATAGATGGCGAAAATCCGGGTCGGCCGGGTCGGCGAGCAAATAAAAAAAGAACTCAGTGTTTTGATTCAAACGGAGATTAAAGATCCGAGGGTCGGCTTCATTACAGTAACCGGCGTAGATGTGACGAACGACCTTTCCCTTGCTCGTGTGTATTTGAGTATTATGGGAGACGATGAGCAGAAGGCAAATACGCTGAAAGCTCTAGAAAAGGCGAAGGGCTTCCTGAGATCAGAAGTTGGCAAAAGGATCCGTCTACGGCATGTGCCCGAAATCGAATTTCGTTTCGACACTTCGATCGAATACGGCAGCCGCATAGAGAAATTGCTTCATCAAATTCAAGATAAGGACACGGATCGCTGATGAAGACTGCATATCAAGATCAGCTGCATGAAGCCAAACGATTTATGGAAAGCTACAACCACTTTTTGGTTGTCTCCCATATTCATCCAGACGGAGATGCGGCGAGCTCCACTTGCGCGATTGGTTTGATCTTGGACTTTTTAGGAAAACCGTACACCCTCATGAATGAGGGTGCGGTTCCTGGAAAGTTGTCCTACTTAAAAGGATTTGACCAAATTGTCAATTATACATTGTCTGACCGAAATTATTCCTTCGACGCGGTGATTAGTGTGGATTGTGCTGATTTTGAGCGTATGGGTGAGACTGTTAAGCTTTTTCCAAAGGATATTCCGCTGCTCAATATTGATCACCACCCGACGAACGATCAGTTCGGCACCGTTAATCTTGTTGAACCTCAAGCGGCAGCGACCGCAGAAATCTTGTTCGACTTAGTAGAATACATACAGATTCCATGGTCGAAAGAGCTGTCAGATTGTATTTATACGGGTTTGCTTACCGATACGGGAGGCTTTCGTTATTCGAATACGTCTTCCAAAGTAATGAAGGCAGCTTCTCAGCTTCTAGACTACGGCACGGATGGGTACGAGCTGTCGGACAGACTGCTCGAGCAAACGACCCGTGCTCATGTGGAGCTGCTCAAAAAATCGCTTAACAGCTTAAGCTTTGCACATGATGATCAAATCGCTTGGGTCACGGTAGGGAAAGAAGACATGCGGGAAACAGGAGCCATGCAAGAAGATTTAGAAGGGATTGTGAACTATCCCCGTAATATTGCAGGTGTCGAAGTCGGTATGCTTTTTAAGGAAATGATGGACGGTACCGTAAAATGCAGCTTTCGCTCCGCAGGCAAGGCCGATGTAGCCCGCATCGCACAGAAATTCGGTGGAGGCGGTCATGTTCGAGCTGCAGGCGCAACGTTAAAAGCACCGCTCACACAAGCGATTGAGATGGTGGTCGAAGAAGTGAAGAGGGCTCTCGATGCTTGAGGGAGTACTGCCCATTTATAAGCCTGCAGGAATGACGTCTCACGATGTGGTTGCAAAGGTTAGACGCATATTGAAAATTCGCAGAATAGGCCACACCGGCACGCTTGATCCGGCCGTGACAGGTGTTCTTCCTCTCTGCATCGGAAGGGCGACCCGTCTTGTAGAATATATTCAAGAACGTCCTAAGCAATATGAAGCTGAAATGCTATTCGGATATGCTACCGATACCGAGGATACGACAGGAGAGACGATAGAGAAGGCAAAGGAAGTCCATATTTCTGAGGAGGACGTCCACCGGGCGCTGCAAGCGTTCGTCGGTACGATTGAGCAGGTTCCTCCTATGTTTTCTGCTGTTAAAGTGGGCGGAAAGCGTCTATATGAGTTGGCTAGGCAGGGTCAGACCGTAGAGCGTAAACCAAGAACCGTTCAAGTTTACGCGATCGAACTGCTGTTTTTTCAAGCTGTAGAACCTTACCCTATTTTGCGCTTTCGGGCAGACTGCTCGAAGGGGACTTACATTCGTACACTATGTGTAGATATCGGTAAAGCTCTCGGCGTGCCTGCGGTCATGAGCAAGCTGGTACGTACCCAAACCGGTTCATTCGCACTATCGGACTGTGTTACTCTAGAGCAGCTGCAAGCGGCTGCGGATGAAGGACGTGTGCAGCAGCTGCTTACAGCTGCTGACCGCGCGGTGGCACATCTGCCGGAACTGCACTTGTTCCAGAAGGAAGCCATAAAAGTGATGAATGGACAAGTTCTTGAACTAGCTGAACAGCCATTTCCTTCCGGTCTTGTGCGAGTTTACGGTGACGATCTTGGGTTTATTGGAATTTATGAGTGGAATGAACAATCCGGCAAACTCGTTCCAGCGAAAGTTTTCAGAACATTGAATGAATAGAGAGGTGAAAGGATTGAAAGTCATTCATTTATCGCATCCGATCCAATTCAACGAGAAGGAACAACAGATCGATTCTCACGTCATGGCGATCGGAGACTTTGACGGTGTGCATCTTGGTCATCAAAAAGTGATCCGTCATGCTGTCGATTGGGCGCAGTACCAGGGAATCGCAGCTTCGGTGATGACCTTTCACCCTCATCCTAGAGAGGTTCTGGGCAATGAGCAATACAGCAGAACGTTGGCTTCGCTGCAGGATCGGCTGGACCGATTCGAACAGCTCGGCGTCGATATGGTGTTTGTTGTAGAGTTCCATGCAGAGTTTGCCAAACTTTCACCGGAAGTATTTTTGAATCAATACGTGAAGCAGCTAAAAGCACGAGCGGTCGTCGTAGGCTTTGATTTCAAGTTTGGCAATAAAGGCGCCGGCAATGCCCAGACTTTAGAAGCATGGGCGGGTGGTGAAGGAATTCTGGTCCACATTATTCCCGCCTATCAGTTGGACGGGGAAAAGATTAGCAGCTCTCAGATCCGTGAACTCATTGAGAAGGGTCGGGTCAAGGAAGCCAAGCACCGCTTGGGCTATTATTATACGATTGCGGGAAAAGTCATTCACGGACATGCCAGAGGCAGAACGATTGGCTTTCCAACGGCAAACTTGGAGTTGAATCATGCATATGTTTTGCCGCAGTCTGGTGTTTATGCCGTATTAGTGACTGCTGATGAGGACCGCAGGATGGCTGGCGTTATGAATATCGGCGTGAAACCGACTTTTCATTCCGGCCACGATCTGTCCATCGAGGTACATATTATGGATTTTCAAGGAGACCTTTACGGCAAAACCTTGCAGGTGGAAATATTGGAGCATATTCGGGCAGAGCAGAAGTTTCCTTCCATTGAAGCATTGGTGGAACAAATCAAACGAGACAGTGAAAACGCGAAAAAGATTGCGGAGCAAGTTTAAAACATTTACTTTATTCCTGTTCTTATGTTATACTATTTCACGTTATGAAAATTGAACCGTAGCTTGGAGTTTCGTCTCACCAGCGGGTTCTGGGCTAGCGGCGATTATGAAAAGAGGAGGTGAACGGGATGGCAATGACACAAGAGCGTAAACAACAGCTAATTCAAGAGTATAAAACTCATGAAACGGATACAGGATCCCCTGAAGTACAGATCGCTATCCTGACAGAAGATATCCAAAATCTGACTGATCATTTGCGTACGCACAAAAAAGATCATCATTCCCGCCGTGGATTGTTGAAAATGGTAGGTCAGCGCAGAAAGCTTCTTGCTTATTTGAAAAACAAAGACGTAAAACGTTACAGTTCTTTGATCGAAAGACTCGGACTGCGCCGCTAATAGCTGTGAGCAAAAAACAACCTCTGTCACCGGAGATGCTTCGGGCTGGAGGTTGTTTTTTCATACACCAATCCATTTCATAAATGATCTAAATACCGATTTTGTAACTACATATGGATCGATTGAACCGTTCGATACAACATGTGTAGCCTTGATTAAAGCTGCTGATGGTATTATGAAATTGATTTCGCTTATGCATTTTTTTTAATGGGACTGTTGTAATTTTTCCCATGGTGGAAGGAAATAATGAACATAATGACGAATTAGAATAAGATTTAAGGTTCCTTGGAATTACATAATTGAGTTTAGGAGGGAATGTATGGAACAACGTATTGAAATGGATCTTGCCGGAAGAAAACTGGTACTCGAAACCGGAAGACTAGCGAAACAGGCGAATGCCGCGGTGACCGCCCGTTATGGTGATACGGTCGTGCTATGTACGGTCACAGCATCCAATGAGCCGAAAAATTTGGATTTTTTTCCGTTAACGGTCAATTATGAGGAAAGATTGTACGCCGTAGGTAAAATTCCAGGGGGATTTATTAAAAGAGAAGGACGTCCGAGCGAGAAAGCGATTTTGGCTGGACGCTTGATTGACCGTCCGATACGACCTTTGTTTCCAGAAGGTTTTCGTAATGAAGTACAGATCGTTGCTCTCGTGATGAGCGTCGATCAGGATTGCTCTCCGGAAGTGGCAGCGATGATTGGTACGTCGGCTGCACTCAGCATATCGAACGTGCCTTTCCAAGGCCCTGTAGGCGGTGTGGTCGTCGCGCGGGTAGATGGTCAGCTGATCATTAATCCGACTGTAGAACAGGATGAGAAAAGCGATTTATATATCGTTGTTGCGGGAACGAAAGACGCCATTATGATGGTTGAAGGTGAGGCTAACGAAATTCCAGAAGAAGAAGTGCTGGAAGCGATTATGTTCGGCCATGAGGAAATCAAGAAAATCGTGGCTAAGCAAGAAGAGCTGGTGGAGTTAGCAGGTAACCCGAAAATGGAAGTCGTGCTTCACGAAGTAGATTCTGAGGTGAATCAAAAGGTTCGCGAATTTGCGCAAAGCCGTCTGCTCGAGGCTGTACAAGTTCAGGAGAAGCATGCCAGACAAGAAGCGATTGACAGAGTCAATCAAGAGACGATGGAGCATTTTACCGAACTGTTTGCTGAAGAACCAGAGAAGCTTGCTGATGTGAATGAAGTGCTCCACGACATTGTGAAAGAAGAAGTGCGCCGCTTAATTACGCATGATAAAGTGAGACCGGATGGAAGAGCACTGAATGAAATTCGTCCGATTGAATGCGATGTGTCGCTGCTTCCAAGAACGCACGGCTCCGGCTTGTTTACGAGAGGACAGACGCAGGCACTCAGTATTTGTACGCTGGGCGCATTAGGTGACGTGCAGATTTTGGATGGTATTGATCTGGAAGAAACAAAACGTTTTATGCATCATTACAACTTCCCTCCGTTCAGCGTCGGCGAAGCAAGACCTTTAAGAGCGCCTGGACGCCGTGAAATTGGGCATGGAGCATTGGGTGAAAGAGCACTTGCGAAAGTGATTCCGTCTGAAACCGAATTCCCGTACACGATTCGCTTAGTGTCTGAGGTGCTCGAATCGAATGGATCGACTTCTCAAGCAAGTATTTGCGCAAGTACACTCGCCATGATGGATGCAGGTGTTCCGATTAAGGCGCCAGTTGCCGGTATCGCAATGGGACTCATCAAAGACGGAGATCATTTCTCGATCTTGACCGATATCCAAGGGATGGAAGACCATCTTGGCGATATGGACTTTAAAGTAGCGGGAACGTCGAAAGGTGTAACAGCGATTCAGATGGATATTAAAATCGATGGAATCAACCGCAGCATTTTGACCCAAGCACTCTCTCAAGCAAAAGATGGAAGAATGTTTATCTTGGGTAAAATGATGGAGGCGATTTCCGAGCCAAGAAATACGCTGTCCCGATATGCACCTAAGATTTTAACGATGCAAATCAATCCGGATAAGATTCGAGATGTGATTGGAACCGGTGGTAAAGTGATTAACAAGATCATTGAAGAAACCGGCGTTAAAATTGATATCGAGCAGGATGGACGCGTATTTATCGCTTCAGCGAACGATGAGATGAATCAGAAGGCAAGACAAATTATCGAGAATTTAACGAAGGAAGTGAAGGCCGGAGAGATTTATCTTGGTACGGTTAAACGGATTGAGAAATTCGGCTGCTTCGTTGAAATTTTGCCAGGCAAGGAAGGACTTGTGCACATTTCTCAGCTTTCCACGGAACGAGTGGGTAAAGTAGAGGATGTAGTGGCGATTGGTGATTCGATTACAGTCAAAGTAACCGAAATCGATCAGCAGGGTCGTATTAATTTGTCAAGAAAAGCCGCACTTCCTCAGCAGCCGCAGGTGCCGCAATCGTAGGATGTGAAGCATTCAAGTAAATAACGATGGAGAAAGAGTCAGAACCGTTTCTGTCTCTTTTTTTAATGGAAAAATACTTCCTATAAATGTTTTTTCATCCCCTTCATGACCATGTATAAATGTGGACAAACTTACATACATATGATTTCAACGACATCGAAGAAGGGGTAAAAATAATGAAACCAAGAAAATGGCTGCTTCTATGCTTCATTCCGCTTGTTTACATGGTGTTAAAGCTGCTGCCGCAAGTCGATACGTATATTCATTCTATCCAATGGGCCGCAGCCGTACGACATACGGAAGAAGCAGTACAAGGAAAACCAGGTGGCGAGAGCCATGGAGTGGATCAGGAATTAATGAAAAGAATACAGGAAGGAGCTCGGCAGCGAAGCGAGGAAGCCAAGGATGCACGTATCGACTCGGTTTGGAAGGCAATCCCCGCGTATAATGGCTTGCTCGTTGATGTGGAGCAGACGTACCGCGTTTCTCAGGGCCATAAGGAAATTATTTGGGTTTATGAGGAAGTAGAACCTAAGGTTCGCTTGGAGGATCTCGGAGCACAGCCGATCTATCGCGGGAATCCGAATAAACCGATGGCGTCCATTATGATCAATGTCGCTTGGGGTGACGAGTTTCTGCCTTCGATTCTGGATACGCTGGAACGTGAAAATGTGCACGCCACCTTTTTCCTTGATGGCAAATGGCTAAGCAAGCATATGGATACCGCAAAAGAGATTTTGGCTGCAGGACATGAGCTTTCGAATCATGCTTACTCCCACAAAAATATGAGTGAATTAAGCACAGAGGAAGCGAAGCAGGAAATTGTCCGCACCGAGCAGCTGCTGAAGGAATTAGGAGTAGAAAATCGGTTGTTCGCACCGCCTTCAGGAGATTTCGACGCGGAAACGGTCCGCATCGCCAAGGAACTGAACTTATACACCATATTGTGGACACTGGATACGGTGGATTGGAAAAAACCGCCTGCCGATTCTATCGTAAGAAAAATTTCTGCAGGTGTAGAACCGGGCTCACTTATTCTAATGCATCCTACCGAATCCTCAAGCAGAGCGCTGCCCGGTATGATACAAGCGATCAAGCAAAAAGGTCTGATCATAAGCACGGTCTCCGATTTGATCTCGCCGAAAAGACCTGATTCAGTTGAGACGCCGTTCTATTTTTGATAAGATACCGAGTAGCTCCGTATTTTTGTAGACTCATATAGGCCTTATGCAACAACGGGCCCTTTAGGGGGATTGTAGTGAAGCATCATACATTATCTAACGGTATGCGAGTCGTGATAGAAACCATTCCTACCTGTCGATCTGTATCGTTCGGAATTTGGGTGAAGACGGGCTCTCGCAGCGAAACGAAAGAAAATAACGGGATTTCTCATTTTATTGAGCACATGCTCTTCAAAGGAACGGACCGTTACAGCGCGAAAGATATAGCGGATTATTTCGACGGAATCGGCGGAATGATTAATGCCTTTACGGCTAAGGAATATACGTGCTATTATACCAAGGTTCTCGACGAGCATCTGCCCGGTGCACTCGAGTACTTAGCCAGCATGTACTTTGATTCTGTTTTCGATGAAGAAGATATGGAAAAGGAAAAAAATGTGGTCCTTGAGGAAATTTCGATGTACGAGGATACGCCGGACGATCAAGTACATGATTTGCTGGCGGAAGCCTGCTACGGCGACCACTCATTAGGCTATTCGATTTTGGGCACGGAAAGCAATCTCGCTTCTTTTAAACCAGATGATTTAAGAAGGTATATGAAGGAGTATTACACCGTAGATCATACCGTCATTAGTTTGGCAGGGAACGTAGATGAGCGGATCATACCGCTATTGGAGCAGCATTTTTCACGTTCTAACAACCATAGTACGGCTATTGCCTACGAAGCTCCCGTATTTACACCGAAGTCGCTGTTCATCAAGAAGGCAACCGAGCAGAATCATATTTGTCTATCATTCCCGGGCCGATCACTGCAGGATCCACATCTATACTCGATGATTTTGTTAAACAATAATATCGGTGGTGGGATGAGCTCGAGATTGTTCCAAGAAATCCGAGAAAAAAGAGGACTGGCTTACTCGGTTTATTCGTACCATTCCTCCCATGCGGACAGTGGATTGTTCACGATTTATATCGGTACCGCTCCGAAACAGACAGAGGAAGTGCTCAAAGTAACGATGAGCATTCTGGAAGAGATCCAAGCAAAAGGTTTGACCGAGGAAGAGCTGCATCGGGGCAAGGAACAAATGAAAGGCAGTCTGATCCTTAGTCTGGAAAGCAACAGCAGCCGAATGAATCGGAATGGAAAAAATGAACTCATGCTCGGCCGTCACGATACGCTTGATGAGATGGTTCGACGTATTGAAGCCGTTCAGATGGAAGATATCAGACAGATGATTCAACAAGTTATTGCACAGCCTTTTGCTTCGGCGATGGTCGGCAATTCTGACGAAGCGTTAAATCGCATGAGGAGGGATGCAGAGTGAGTTATACAGTCCAAATCAAGAGACTCCCTGGGGGCGAAGATCTGCCCCTGCCGCAGAAAATGTCCGAATGGGCAGCTGGCTTTGATCTCTACGCGGCTGTAAGCGAACCTGTCGTCCTGCAGCCTGGCGAAAGACAGCTGATTCCGACAGGCTTTGCGATGGCCATGCCCCCTGAGCTGGAAGCACAAATCAGGCCGCGCAGCGGACTCGCGTATAAACACGGAATTACATGCTTGAATACTCCAGGAACGATCGACGCGGATTACCGGGGAGAAGTCAAAGTGCTGCTCATAAATTTAGGTCAAGAATCGTTTGAGATTCAGCGCGGAGAACGGATTGCTCAAATGGTCATTCAAGTAATTCCAAAAGTCGAGCTTACGCAAGTAGAGGAACTGTCCGATACCGTTCGCGGCGCGGGAGGCTTCGGGCATACGGGGAAATAATCTTAATAGCTGTATGATGGATATAACGGTCTTTGAGGGGAATATTCCCCTATCTGTACATAACCTTCGGCATCACTGTGTTCTCACAGGCTGCTGAAGGTTTTTTTTTATTTGTGCTTGGAAGTCCAAACTGTACTGCAATCGTGCATATGAAATGGAGAGTAACCTAAAAATGGGCTCTCGCATAAGATGTCATGTAAACCGCGACAGAAGGGAGTGTGTGAGCCATGTTGACGGGAATTCATGCCGTGTTTATTGGCGGAGATGCAAGACAATTAGAAGTGATTCAGAAGTTTGCTGAAAAGGATGCTACGGTAACGCTGATCGGATTTGATAATTTGCAAAATCAGTTTTCCGGCGTCAAAAAAGCTTCTTTGTCTGAAGAACTGCTTCGAGAGGCCGATGTAATCCTGCTGCCGGCGGTGGGGACGGATGATAACGGAAAAATCGATTCGATCTTTTCATCGGAAGAACTAATATTGACCGAGGAGCTCATGCGAAGCATGAAGAAAAGATGCACGATTTATACCGGCATGGCAAAACCTTACTTAAAAAAGATGTGTCATGAGCATGGTGTGCGGCTGGTTGAATTGTTTGATAGAGACGATGTGGCGATCTACAATTCTGTACCTACTGCAGAAGGCGCCTTAATGCTGGCGATTCAAAACACTGACATTACCATACATGGTTCCGAGTGTATTGTGCTGGGATTAGGCAGAACGGGGATAACCATGGCGAGAACGCTGCAAGGAATTGGAGCAAAGGTGAAGGTAGGCGTACGGAAGAAAGAGCATTACGCAAGAGCGGAGGAAATGCGCTTTAATCCTTTTTATGTTCAGGACTTGGCCTCCGAGGTGTCGAATGTAGACTTAATTTTTAATACGGTGCCGGCCATGATTGTTACGGCTCAAGTGATTTCCCACATGCCTCATCGTTCGGTAATCATCGATCTGGCCTCTCGTCCGGGAGGAACGGATTTTCGTTTTGCTGAAAAAAGAGGGATTAAAGCGATCTTGGCTCCGGGGTTGCCCGGTATTGTAGCCCCTAAGTCAGCAGGGAAGATCATTGCCAATTGTGTGATTGACTTGATTATGGAAGATCAAGAGAAATGGGGGAATGGCTGATGGATTGGAAAGGAATTAACGTTGGTTACGCATTGTCTGCCTCGCACTGCACTTTTGAAGAAGTCATGCCGCAAATCCAACGATTTGTGGACGCAGGAGCGAAAGTATATCCGATTGCCACCTATTCTGTAATGAATACCGATACTCGTTTCGGAAAATCCGAAGATTGGCAAAAACAGTTGAAAGAAATGACGGGGAATGATATTATTGCTTCAATCGTGGATGCTGAACCACTCGGTCCATCCAAGCTTCTCGATGTAATGGTGATCGCACCTTGCACCGGGAATACGACGAGCCGATTGGCGAATGCAATCACAGACAGTCCGGTGTTAATGGCTGCTAAATCCCAAATGCGCAATCAACGTCCGCTTGTTCTAGGGATTTCAACCAACGACGGTCTTGGGCTTAATTTCGCGAATATCGCGAAGCTGGTTGTGGCCAAAAATATATATTTCGTCCCTTTTGGTCAGGATGCCCCGGATAAGAAGCCAAACTCACTAGTCGCTAGAATGGAACTCATCATGGAAACGTGTGAAGCGGCACTTCAGGGTAAGCAGCTGCAGCCCATGGTAATCGAAAAATTCAAAGACCTGGCGTAGACTTGGGGAAAAGCTTTGGGCATGATCGGCACTGCGTATTCTTGAAATCATTCATTTCATGAATATGTAGTGCTGTTTCAAATATGTACCCCAAATAAGAGGAGCAATTCACATGTCGAATCAAAAGCAGTTTAATGTAGCAGTCGTCGGAGCTACCGGTGCGGTTGGACAGAATATCATCAAATTGTTGGAGGAGCGAAATTTTCCTATCAACGAACTAAAGCTGCTTTCATCTGCGAGATCTGCGGGCAAAGCCGTACCTTTCAAACGCAGCGAAATAACTGTTCAAGAGGCGATGCCGCAAAGCTTTGAAGGAATCGATATTGCATTGTTCAGTGCAGGCGGTGAAGTCAGTAAAACGCTGGTACCGCATGCTGTACAAAGCGGTGCCATTGTCATTGACAATACGAACGCTTTTCGGATGGATCCAGATACACCGCTTATTGTTCCGGAAGTGAATATGGACCAAATGAATGGACATAAAGGTGTCATTGCCAACCCAAACTGTTCAACGATTCAGCTGGTCGCCGCACTAAAGCCCTTGCATGACTGCTATGGCATTTCCAAAGTGATTGTTTCAACTTACCAAGCGGTATCCGGCGCCGGAGTTCAAGCGATTGAGGAGACGCTGCGACAAAGCAGGGAAGTGCTTGATGGCCATGAGGTTAAGCCTGACATCTTACCGGTAGGTTCTCTGCCGAAGAAGCATCAGATCGCTTTCAATGCCATTCCTCAAATTGATAAGTTTGAAGAAAACGGCTTTACGTTGGAAGAAATGAAAATGATAAGAGAAACGAAAAAAATACTGGGCGATGATTCGATTGAAGTGACAGCGACCTGCGTTCGCATCCCTGTCATCTACGGTCATTCTGAATCGGTTTATGTCGAATTAAAGAAAGATTTCGTGATGGAGGACATCCGCAGCATACTCACTAACGCCCCGGGTATTGTACTGCAGGATGATCCCAAGCAGCAGCTTTATCCGTTAGCTGTGAACGCAGCGGGAAGGCCTGATGTCTTTGTTGGCCGGCTGCGTAAAGATTTAAATCATATGCGTGCGCTGAATATGTGGATTGTATCTGACAATCTGCTTAAGGGCGCAGCATGGAACGCTGTGCAAATCGCGGAGTACATCGCAATCGAACAAAAGTAAATCGTTTCAGCTGTGCCATGATCGTTCCGAATGTCGAGACGATATACAGCAGGAGGGAATCGTGTGCGGATACTCGTTCAAAAATTTGGAGGAACATCTCTTGCCACTGGAAAGGCAAGGAAGCAAGCCGTTCATCATGTAAAGAGGGCTCTTGAAGAGCAGTACAGTGTCGTCGTCGTAGTGTCAGCGATGGGACGTAAGGGTGACCCCTACGCGACGGATACCTTGTTAGAATTGGTGCAGTCCCACGGCAGCCTGCTTCAAAGCCGAGAAACCGACTTGCTATTAAGCTGCGGTGAGTTGATTTCTGCCGTTGCCTTTTGCAGTATGTTGAAGGAAGAAGGCATTCAAAGTACGGTATTGACAGGTCCCCAAGCTGGAATTATTACGAATGGAGATTACGGTAATGCCCAAATCGTATCGATTCAGACGAGCCGAATGATGAAGCACTTAGATGAAGGCAAAGTGGTTGTGGTAACGGGCTTCCAAGGGAAATCGGTGACCGATGAGATCACGACACTCGGCCGGGGCGGCAGCGACACATCGGCGACGGCTATCGGTGCGGCGCTTCATGCGGAATTTGTTGATATATTTACAGATGTAGAAGGCATATTAACGGCTGATCCAAAGATTGTGAAGGATACCAGCCGTCTTTCTGCAGTAAGCTATATGGAGATCTGCAACATGGCTTATCAAGGGGCAAAGGTGATTCATCCGCGAGCTGTCGAAGTGGCCATGCAGGCCAACATTCCTGTTCGCGTGCGATCCACCTTTTCCGAAGATGAAGGAACGCTCGTCGCATCTCCGGAGCATTTGCAAAAAAAATCGATTTTTGTTCGTGATCGCTATGTGACAGGGATCGCCAGCGTATCTCATGTCACACAACTTCAAATTATGTCAGATGAAGGGCAGTACGATCTCCAACTCAAAGTGTTTAAAGCCATGGCGCAAAATAATATTAGTGTCGATTTTATCAATGTCAACCCTTCGGGCGTCGTCTACACCGTTTTTGACCATCAAGTGTATGATGCACTGCGTGTCATTGATGAACTGGGCTATCATGCGATATATACCAGCAATTGTGCCAAGATTTCCGTCATTGGCGGCGGTATGAACGGTGTTCCAGGCATTATGGCATCTATCGTAGAAGCGTTAACGGAAGCGGACATACAAATATTGCAATCAGCCGATTCGAATACAACCATATGGGTGCTGGTTGCTGGAGAACACATGGAAAAAGCCATGCAAGCTTTGCATTCTAAATTTAATTTGCATGCTTTGAGCGAGACGGCCGCAAGCCGAGAACAATAAGGGGGAAGGAAAGTGGATTTTGGCAGACTTGTGACAGCCATGGTCACGCCATTCGATTCAGATTTACAAGTGGATTACGCAAAAACGGAAGAACTGGTTGACAGATTAATTCGCCATCAGCATACAGACAGTATTGTGGTGTGCGGAACAACCGGAGAATCACCTACATTAACAGACGAGGAAAAGGTTAAACTGTTTGAAATAGCAGTGAAGGCGGCCGGAGGACGATGCAAGATTATTGCCGGAACGGGTTCGAACAATACGGCACATTCGATCGAGCTTACGCAATTGGCCCAAAAGGCGGGAGTGGATGGAGTATTATTGGTGGCTCCGTATTATAATCGTCCGAACCAGGAAGGATTGTATCAGCATTTTAAGACGATTGCTGAATCCACAGATTTGCCGGTCATGCTGTACAATATTCCAAAACGAACAGGTGTCACTCTCAGCACAGACTTGATTGTGCGTTTATCGAACATAGACAATATCGTCGCTACGAAGGAATCGACGGGGGATCTGGAGCAAATCGCCCAGATTGCAGCTCAAACATCAGACAGCTTCAAAGTATACAGCGGTGATGATTCTTTAACACTGCCGGTGCTTTCGGTAGGCGGTTATGGTATCGTAAGTGTGGCCAGCCATATTATTGGCAAAGAAATAAAGCAAATGGTGGAGCACTTTGTATCAGGAAAAGTGCAAGAGGCGGCAAGCTTGAACGCGCAGCTGCTGAATATATTTACCGGTTTGTTCATCTGCCCGAATCCGGTTCCGGTGAAATACGCTCTAGAACTGCAGGGCTTCCAAGCCGGTGGAGTGAGACTCCCTCTTGTTTGGCCGAACGAAACAGAGCAAGCGGCGATCCGCAAGCTATTTTCCAAGTAAATCATTTATAGGGTGTTAGAGTAAAGGAAAGAACCTCTTAAAAAGGAAATATTTTGTGAAGGTAAAACCAATGTCTAACGGCATCGGTTTTATTTTTTTGGGAATAATATACATAAGACATTTCACTGTCCACTTGTTTTTTGCGTTTTTCTTCATGTATAATTAATATCAAGTGACTGGGTACGGTTCTAATGGTTTGATTTATATAAAAAGTCGTCAATATAATATAGGAGGATATTCATGTCAAAAAAGAATACGGATAAATTAGTCATTTTCGCCCTGGGCGGCTTGGGTGAGATTGGCAAAAATATGTATGCTGTACAGTATGCAAATGATATTGTTGTCATTGATTCAGGTCTAAAATTCCCGGAAGAAGATATGTTGGGTGTAGATATTGTAATCCCTGATATATCTTATCTTCTTGAAAATAAAGACAAGGTTCGAGGCATTCTGATTACACATGGTCATGAAGACCATATCGGCGGCCTTCCTTATGTCTTGAAACAACTGAATGTTCCAATTTATGGCACAAAGTTGACTCTCGGACTTATTGAAGCCAAGCTCCGCGAAGCGAATATACTGGGAGAAACGAAACGTATTTTAATCAATGCGGATTCTGAAGTGAAGCTGGGCTCGATGACAGCGACCTTCTTCGCTACAAATCACAGTATTCCAGATTCAGTGGGTGTATGCTTGGACACGCCGGAAGGGCTTGTTGTTCATACCGGTGACTTCAAGTTCGATCACACGCCAGTGAATGAACAGTATGCTGACCTGCATCGGATGGCTGAGATCGGCAGCCGAGGCGTGCTCGCATTGTTATCAGACAGCACGAATGCAGAACGACCGGGCTTTACACCATCAGAGAGAAGCGTAGGCAACGAACTCGAAAAACTGTTCTCAAGTGCAGATCAACGAGTTGTTGTAGCTACGTTCGCGTCGAACATTCATCGCATTCAGCAAGTCATCGATGCCGCTTATAGTACGAACCGCAAGCTGACCGTCATCGGCAGAAGCATGGTCAACGTCGTATCGATTGCTTCCGAGCTTGGTTACCTCAATGTGCCGGACGGAATGCTGATTGAGCCGGAAGAGGTGAATAAGCTGCCGGCTGATCGAGTCGTTATTCTTTCTACAGGCAGTCAAGGAGAGCCCATGTCGGCATTAACTCGAATGGCTCGTTCCAACCATAAGAAAATCGACATTCTTCCTGGAGATACCGTGATTATCGCAGCGACGCCGATTCCTGGGAATGAGAAGTATGTCGGTCGTACTGTAGATGAATTATTCCGACTTGGTGCGAATGTGATCTATGGACCGGGCAGCGTATCCGGTGTCCACGTCTCTGGGCATGGCAGTCAGGAAGAACTTAAGCTGATGCTAAATCTGATGCGTCCGAAATACTTCATTCCGATTCACGGTGAATACCGAATGCTCAGACATCATGCGATGCTGGCTGAGTCCGTCGCCATCGAGAAAGAAAACATCTTTATTATGGACAACGGCGACACTGTAGAAATTCAGAATGGAGCGGCTCGGAGAGGATCGAAAATCCAAGTAGGAAATGTTCTCATCGACGGACTGGGTGTCGGAGACGTCGGGAACATTGTCCTTCGTGACCGCAAGCTGCTTTCTCAAGATGGAATTTTAGTCGTCGTCGTTACGTTGAGCAAGCAGGAAGGCAAAATATTGTCAGGCCCTGATATTATCTCAAGAGGTTTTGTATACGTTCGTGAATCGGAAGGCTTGCTGGACGAGGCTAACCGAATCGTTTCCGGAACGCTGAACAAATTAATGAGTGATAATGTGAACGAGTGGGCTTCCTTAAAAACGCATGTTAAAGAAGCATTAGGCCGCTTTTTATATGAACAAACCAGAAGAAGACCGATGATTTTGCCAATCATCATGGAAGTATAACGTTATTCCGCAGTCACTTAAAACCTACCCAAAAAAGCATATAGTGTCGGACGCAGGCTTGTGTACCGGCAATGAAGGTCTCCCATACGGCTATACGGGAGGCCTTTTCTTTTTCCTATTCCGTTTTCGCATAATAATGCCAATCATTTTACATAATAGGTAGGGATATACAACCTGAAAATATGTGATCTGCAAAGGGGTAGTCAAATTATATGAACATGAACCGGTACCAGCCGTATCAACCGAATGTGCAGCAAAATCAGCAGCCGAATATTCAGCTTCCCGGAACGAATCCGAATCCTATGCCGAATCCAGGAATTGGCTCCTATGCTTTTCGTCAATCTGAGCAACCGCCGCAAACGATGCCGGCCCCAGATAAGAAAAATCCAGTCGCCGACAATATTCAGCAGATGGGTACGCCGAATTTGCCGCAGCTCGACTCCAATATCCACTGCTTAACGATCATCGGCCAAGTTGAAGGTCATATCGTGCTCCCGCCGCAAAACAAAACGACGAAATATGAACATATCATTCCGCAATTGGTGGCAGCGGAGACCAATCCGAAAATCGAAGGTGTACTTATCATTTTGAATACAGTAGGAGGAGATGTCGAAGCGGGACTTGCGATTGCCGAGATGATCTCTTCGATGTCTAAACCGACGGTTACGATTGTTTTAGGGGGCGGACATAGTATCGGTGTACCGATCGCCGTTTCTTCGAATTATTCGATTATTGCCGAGACCGCGACGATGACGATTCATCCGATTCGGCTCAACGGACTCATCATTGGCGTTCCGCAAACCTTCGAATATTTAGATAAGATGCAGGATCGTGTCGTCCGCTTTGTAACCACCCATTCCAACATCACGGAAGACAAATTTAAGGAGCTGATGTTCATAACAGGTGAACTGACACGTGATATTGGAACGACAGTCATCGGCGAGGATGCCGTGAAGCACGGATTGATTGATGCCGTTGGTGGTGTCGGTGAAGCGATCAAAGTACTGAATCGCTTGATTGATGAAAAGAAACAGCAAAGTCCGACGCCGAATGGAGGGATGGTTCAGTGACGCTGTATACGGAAGTATCGCTTAACGACATTTTTGAAGGGCACGACCAGTTGACACAAGCCTTGGAAGAGATTCAGGTTGAAGGTGTGACCATGCAGGTGGAACCGATGAGTACAGGGCAAGCCAAAATTGTCAGACTAATCTCTTCGGACCCGAATGATTATCTTAATCCGCGCCTGCAGCCCGGAAGCATCATCGAGTACAAGCCATATCTAATGCCTTAACCGTGCCCTCAGTAGTGGGCATCCCTGGAAAGAGTATGTTATAATAACTTCCGGGGGTGGATCGATTGGCAAAACGACGCAAGCGCAAAAAAAACCTCGGGATGAGTTTAAAATATGAAGTATACGGTATTTTAATTATCGTATTCTCAATCATTTCATTGGCCGGCAAGGAGGATGTCCCCGGTATTGGAAGTGTGGGACGAAGCTTAAGCTACATCAGCTTATTTCTTGCCGGTCAGTTATATTTTGCGATACCGCTGATTTGTATTTACATAGGTTTGTACGTCATGATCAAAAGAGACTGGCCGGTTAAATGGACATTCAAAAAAACCGGAGTTCTTTTGTTTATTTTGGCTCTGTTGATTCTTTTTCATATTGAGCTGTTTACCGACAAATATCCTGCAGGCAATCAAACGTTCGGCACCATTGTCGGACAGCCTTGGCTGAACCTGCAGGAGCAGCTTGCAAATCCGAATTACAGTCAAACGTTTCTGCAGGAAATCGGAGGCGGCCAAATCGGCGCCATTTTGTATGCTTTACTGTTCTTGCTGTTAGATAATCTTGGTGCACGACTGATCGTATGGACACTGTTCGCAATCTCTTTTATTTGTATGACCGGTTGGTCGCTGTCGGACATTGTGAAGAAGCTGCGCAAAGGCTCTGGAGGGTTCATGAAGCAGCTAAAGCTTCGTTTGTCTGAGAGCAGGGCTGCAGTGCGTCAGAGGAAGCGTACACCGGAGCCAGCCGTTTCTGACGATTTTGATTTGTATGATGACGAGCTGCTGGATGAAGAAGCTTGGACACCGGAGTTAAGTTCTTCGAAGCCGAAGAAACGAAAGCTGTTCTTCCAGCTGTTTCAAAATGAAAAGAAAGCGGAATCCCAAAGTCTTGATGATGATTTCGAACCTGCCGAAGATGTGCTTTCGCCTGTTCAGGATGAGGAACAGGTAGTGTACTCCGCAGACGAAAATGGCGAAATGCTTTCGAATGATGCGAAAGCGAAGTACAACGACGATCTAGATGTACCCAGTCATGAGGAGCCTTTATTTAGAGATTTTCAAGAACATGTACTTGTATCAAAATTACCTGCTGTGCAGGATGATTTAGAAATAAAATCCGAGCAGCATGATATGCCGGTGCAGGAGGCAAGTGAACACATTCAGAACGCTGGTTCTGAAGAAGAGCAGCAGCATGATGAAGGTGTTGATGCCGTAAGTCTAGAAGCACCTGTGGAAAGGAAAATACCTTATCAGCTTCCTCCGCTTGATTTACTATCGATGCCATTAGACGGCGGAGCGGGGGGAAGCAGTTCGGATTATCGGGCCAATGCCCGAAAACTGGAAGCTACCTTAGAGAGCTTTGGGGTAAGAGCGCGCGTGCTGGAAGTGGTTAGAGGACCGGCGGTTACCCGGTATGAAATACAGCCGGATATTGGTGTGAAAGTTAGCAGAATCGTTAGCTTAACAGACGATATTGCACTTGCCCTCGCGGCGAAGGACATTCGGATGGAAGCACCCATACCTGGGAAATCTGCCATCGGTATCGAAGTGCCGAATTCCGAGGTATCGATCGTTACGATGCGCGAAGTGATGGAGAGTGCCACGTTCCAGAAATCGGAGGCCAAGCTGTCCATTGCGCTTGGGAGAGATATTTCGGGACAGCCGATCGTCGCCAATCTTGCGAAAATGCCCCATCTCCTTGTGGCAGGTGCGACCGGTTCCGGTAAGTCTGTCTGTATTAACGGAATTATTACGAGTGTCATTTACAAGGCCAAACCGGAAGAGGTCAAGTTCCTCATGATTGATCCGAAAATGGTCGAATTGAACGTCTATAACGGCATTCCGCATCTGCTATCTCCGGTCGTTACTGATCCGCGCAGAGCATCGCTGGCACTCAAGAAAATCGTAAAGGAAATGGAAAATCGCTACGAGCTGTTTTCTAAATCGGGGACACGCAATATCGAAGGCTACAATAAATTACTGGTTCAGGACGGACAGCAGCCGCTGCCGCTCATTGTCGTCATTGTGGACGAGCTGGCAGACTTGATGATGGTAGCCGCCAACGATGTGGAAGACGCGATTTGCCGGCTTGCACAGATGGCTCGCGCCGCTGGCATTCATCTGATTATTGCCACCCAGCGGCCTTCCGTTGACGTCATTACCGGGGTCATCAAGGCGAATATTCCTTCACGAATCGCTTTCGGTGTTTCCTCTCAGGTGGATTCAAGAACGATTCTTGATTCGGTTGGCGCAGAGAAGCTGCTTGGCCGAGGTGATATGCTGTTCCTGCCGGTAGGATCCTCCAAGCCGGTGCGTGTTCAGGGGGCATTTTTGTCAGATCAGGAGGTAGAGGCTGTCGTATCGTTCGTCAGCAAACAGGAAGAAGCGCAGTATCAGGAGGATTTGGTACCGGAAATTGACGATACACAGGAAACAAAGGATGAATTCGAGGACGAGCTGTTCGACCAAGCGGTCGGTATTGTACTAGAGGCTAAGCAAGCTTCAGTATCTTTACTGCAAAGAAGAATGCGAATTGGATATACAAGAGCGGCCCGCTTAATTGACAGTATGGAGGCGAAAGGAATTGTCGGTCCATACGAGGGAAGCAAGCCGAGGGAAGTGCTTACGAGCTTGGAAATGTATCAGCAGCAAAATCGTATCAGCTCGTAACAGATATATCGAGACATCCGGAGTTGTTTTACAATCGAATACCCATACCGCT
This sequence comes from Marinicrinis lubricantis, assembly GCF_042658665.1. Taxonomy (NCBI): domain Bacteria; kingdom Bacillati; phylum Bacillota; class Bacilli; order Caryophanales; family Paenibacillaceae; genus Marinicrinis; species Marinicrinis lubricantis. The sequence continues at coordinate 53,261 of NZ_JBHSQV010000036.1, read as the reverse complement.
CTTTGGAAGTAAGAATAGAAGCAGGTGCTGTTTGCAATAATAAGCGTAAATGGATTTCATCAGAAAGGCTGATCTCGATGAATAAACGCTTAATTGTAACCACCTGCTTTATTGTTTTTGTTCTGCTTTCAGTCATGCATTTGAAGGAGTCTCAGCAGACCGATGAAGTATTTAGTAAAAATATCATCAAATATGGTGCTGTTGGATCAGATGTGCGTGAGCTGCAAGGGCGTCTGAAATTTCTAGGATTTTATCACGGCAACGTGGACGGCGATTTCGGTTATCAAACTTTGACCGCCTTGAAATCATTCCAATACAAATTTGGAATGAAGGTGGATGGTATCGCCGGAGCCAAAACAAAGCTGAAGCTGTGGGAGGCTACAAAGAAATGGCGTCCTGGAGCAGGCGATACGGGTCAAACCGGTACTGCCCAGCGGCAAACGGCCCCGAACCAGGCGGGTGCTGGCGGTGCGGCGAATGTCATGTCCAGCTCGCATCGAGGCTTGTCCAGCAACGATATCAAGCTGATGGCCAACGCTGTATACGGTGAGGCTAGAGGAGAACCGTATGAAGGACAAATTGCAGTTGCAGCAGTCATCTTGAACAGGATTGATTCCGAGAGATTTCCGAATACCGTTTCTGGAGTCATCTTTCAGCCAGGCGCCTTTACTGCGGTAGCCGACGGTCAAATTTGGCTGGAGCCGAATGATAAAGCGAAGCGGGCGGTATTAGATGCATTGAATGGAATGGATCCAACCGGAGGATGCATTTACTACTTCAATCCAGCAACAGCAACCTCGAAATGGATATGGAGCCGTACTCAAATTAAAACAATCGGAAAACATATATTCTGCAAATAGACAAATAAGGTTCAGCCAGTCTGAAATTGCAGCTTGCTTTTTTGAAGTAAGTTGGCAGCTTCCGACTGGTTTTATTTTGCAAACCAATTGGAATGAATTGTAATGGATGAATCAAATAAGGTAGAATATCGGTAACAGGTATTCGGTGACAGCCATCCTGTAACCTCCGTAAAAGGAAGGAGTATGAATATTGAACAAACAAAGCTTTGAGCGGTCTCATGTTCGTCAAATTCGAATTCATGTGATGCCTACAGATCGATTTAAGACTTTTTCCATCTCACTGTTCGCAGGAACCCCGCTGCGCGAGCAGACGGTTACGCCTACGGCACTGCTGCCGTTTGTATTGCGGAGGGGGACGAAGCGTTACCCGCTCACCAAGCAGTTTCGAGAGCGTTTGGATGATTTGTACGGCGCTGGCTTTGGCTTTGATATATATAAGCGCGGCGATTATCAGATGGTTCAGTTTAAAATGGATACAATACACCAAGACTACGTGCATGCGGAGAAGGATGATTTATTGAGAGCATCTCTGACCTTTCTCGGTGAGGTACTCTGTTCCCCGGTAATCGAGAACGATATACTGAAAACTCAATACGTACAATCTGAAAAAAATACACTTACTAAACGGATCGAATCCATCATTAATGATAAAATCAGATACGCTGCGGAGCGGTGCGTGGAAGAAATGTGCAAGGACGAACCATACAGGCTTCATCCGCTAGGACAAATTGAGCGTATCCCAGAAATAGATGCGGAAAGCTTGACCTCCCATTATCACAGCTGGCTGAATGAAGCAGTGATGGATCTGTATGTCGTCGGCAACACGACGATGGAAGAAGTAACGAAAATCGTCGAGGAGGCATTTCCGTTATCTCGCAGCAGCAGTCCGGGTTATGAGAGCCATTCGCATAATGTGCAGGCAAAAGATGTCCAAACGGTTGTTGAACGATTAGATGTCACACAAGGCAAGCTAAACTTAGGACTTAGATCCAAAATCCGCTACGCCGACCAGGATTACCCGGCAGCGCTGATGTACAATGGCGTGTTAGGCGCTTATCCTCACTCCAAGCTGTTTATTAATGTCAGGGAAAAAGAAAGCCTCGCCTACTATGCTGCATCTCGATATGATGGTCATAAAGGAATCATTACGATACAGTCAGGAATTGAGATTGAGAATTATGAGAAAGCACTGCGTATTATTCAAAAACAGCTTGATTCCATGAAAAACGGAGAAATTACCGATTTAGAACTAGCCCAGACGAAAGCGATGATCCGCAATCAGCTGCTTGAACTCAACGATTCCGCCTTTGAAATGATCGGCTACGACTTTAACGGTGTGCTTTCGGGGGTACATCGAGATACCGATGCCTTTATTGAGATGATTGAACAAATCGACCGCGGAAAAGTGCAGCAGGCCGCAGAACAGGTGGAGCTCGATACGGTCTATTTCCTTCGCAATGAAAAGGAGGTACTTGCAGATGCAGACAAAAACGTATGAGCAGCTTCAGGAGACGCTGTATTTTGAAAAATTGGATAACGGCCTGAGCTTATATGTGCTGCCCAAAAAAGGCTTCCGTAAAACTTTTGCGACGTTTTCCACAAAATATGGATCGATCGACAACGATTTTCAGGTGCAGGGAAAAGAGCGTACGCAGGTACCTGATGGAATTGCGCATTTTCTTGAGCATAAAATGTTCGAGGAGCCGGAAGGGGATATTTTCGCGCGTTTTGCATCGCAAGGAGCATCGGCGAATGCATACACAAGCTTTGATAAGACGGTTTATTTATTTTCTTCGACCGGTGAAGTGCCTAAAAACCTGGAGACACTCATCGATTTTGTACAAAATCCTTATTTTACGGATGATAATGTCGAGAAGGAAAAAGGAATTATTGGGCAGGAAATCAATATGTACAGAGACAATCCGGACTGGCGGGTATATTACGGGTTGATCGAAGCATTGTACCAGCGGCATCCGGTACATATTGATATTGCCGGAACGATTCCATCGATTACTCAGATTACGAAAGAAATGCTCTACACATGCTATCATTCCTTTTATCATCCATCCAATATGTCATTGTTCGTTGTAGGTGGCGTAGATCCGGATGAAATCAGCACGCTGGTAAAGCAGAACCAAAGCCGGAAGAAATTCGAACCACAGGGTCATATCGAGCGGTTTTTACCGGATGAACCGCAGGAAGTCCGGGAAAAGGTTCGCAGGAATACACTGCCTGTCTCGCTTCCGAAATTTTATATGGGCTTCAAAGAAACAGATCTGCAGGAACAAGGCCCTGATCTGCAAAGAAAAGATGTGGAAATGCGCATTGTAATGGATATCTTGTTCAGCTCCACATCCGATTTGTATCAGAAACTCTATGATGAAGGGTTGATTACGGATCAGTTCGGCAGTGATTATCGAAGCCATCCTCGTTATGCCTTCTCGGTCATTGGCGGAGATACGAAGGACCCGCAAAAATTAGAAGAGACGATTCAACAGGAATTGTCAAACGTGTTGAAACAGGGACTCAGTGAACATGATTTTGAACGGACTCGCAAGAAGAAGATGGGCGGTTACTTGCGAATGCTGAACTCTCCGGAAGGCATTGCCAACCAATTTACCGATTATCTGTTCAAGGGAATGGACTTTTTCGAAACATTGAGCTTGTATGAGTCTGTTACTTTAGATCAGATTAATGAACGAATGAGAAAACACTTTGATTGGAATCGATGTGCGGTATCTATCGTATCGAGTGATAAAAAATGACGAAAGCGTTAGGGGATATGACGGTCCTCATCACAGGAGCCAGCAGGGGGATTGGAGCTGCGATAGCAAAGCGTTTTGCTTCCGCGGGTATGAATATTGTGATTCATTACCGCGAATCGCATGAAGCCGCCAATGAGGTGGCCAGAAGCTGCCTAGAGCTGGGAGCTCAAGTCCTGACGGTGACGGCCGACGTATCAAAGAAAAATCAGATTGATAAAATGGTGGAGAAGCTGGAGCAGCACGGCATGCTTCCGAATGTGCTGATCAACAACGCGGGAATTTCACACTTTGGCCTGATCTCCGATGTGTCTGAGGAAGAATGGGATGAAGTGATGAATGTGAATTTAAAAGGCATGTTTCTGTGCACGCAGGCTTTTTTGCCGCAGATGATCAGACAAAAATGGGGACGGATTATTAACGTATCTTCCGTATGGGGACTTACGGGCGCATCTTGTGAGTCGGTATATTCTACGGCAAAGGGCGGAGTGAATGCATTTACGAAGGCACTCGCCAAAGAGCTGGCACCTTCCCACATTACAGTTAATGCGATAGCGCCGGGTGTCATTGATACCGAGATGAACCATCGATTGGATGGAGAAGAAAAGCTGGCATTGCAGTCCGAAATACCGGCAGGCCGTTTTGGCCAGCCGGAGGAAATCGCATCACTTGCTTATTTTCTTGCCCTTCCGGAATCAAGCTACATTACAGGACAAATTATTAGCCCTAATGGCGGATGGCTCACTTAGATTTCAAACAACTGCTAGCAGCCCTTTGCATAAATCAAGGACAGCAGACACATATTATAGTTGTTCCTCGAATTTATGGATTAAGGGGTGAGCGTACATGTCCACAGTATTGGAAACCTTCGACAGATGGAAAAGCTTTTTGGCTGAGCGCGTCAACGCCGCTCAAAAGCTTGGTGTCAGCGATGAGATGATTTCCAAGCTGGCTTATGAAATTGGCCAATTCCTTGATGAAAAAGTAGATCCGAAGAACGACCAAGAGCGTTTGCTTAAGGAATTATGGGATGTTGGATCTGAAGATGAGAAAAAGACAATGGCTCGTCTAATGGTCAAATTGGTGGATACAAAATAATGACGACAAAGCCTCCTATCATGGAGGCTTTGCCTATAATACAAGAAAGCTTCAGGTTCATACGGTTTTGCAATGGATTCTTTGCTTTTTATATCGAAGAACTTTTTTTTCTAGAAGGAATCATCTATTCATTGTAGAATACATTCAAAGAAAGAGTTCTACAAAACAACATTTATCGACTATTTTCTCAATTTATTCGACTTTTTGATTAGAAATTTCGTCTAAGAGTATAGAATAGATGAATGTGAACAGCACACCATACCTGTGATGAGGTGTTATTTTGGAATTAACACAGTGGTACATGGAATACAAGATACATAAGAATAGGCCTGGGTTATTGGGAGATATCGCTTCACTTATGGGGATGCTTGACATTAACATTTTGACCATCAATGGAGTGGACGATTATACGCGCGGCATGCTGCTCGAAACTGCAGATGATGAAAAAATCGATGTGATGGGTAAAATGCTGCAAAAAGTGGATAATATAACCGTAACCAAATTAAGGGCACCGAAATTAGTGGATATTCTCGCCGTTAGGCATGGACGATATATTGAAAGAGATTCCGACGATAAAAAGACATTTCGTTTTACTCGTGACGAATTAGGACTATTGGTTGATTTTCTTGGTGAAGTCTTCAAAAGAGAAGGAAATCAGGTCATCGGACTCAGAGGCATGCCTCGCGTGGGGAAAACGGAAAGTATTATTGCCGGAAGCGTGTGTGCCAACAAGAGGTGGTCTTTCCTATCCTCAACGCTGTTGAGGCAAACGGTGAGAAGCATGATGTCCGAAGAAGAAATGAGTCCGGATAACGTTTTTATTATCGATGGAATTGTAAGCACAATCAGAGCCAACGAAAAACACGTTCAATTGCTAAAGGAAATCATGGAAATGCCATCGACCAAGGTGATTGAGCATCCGGACATCTTTGTCCGAGAGTCGGAATATAATTATGATTGCTTCGATTGTATTGTGGAGCTGCGCAACGATCCAGATGAGGTCATTGATTACGAAGCCATTACGACGAGTATTGAGGGCTTCTGAGATGCTTGTAAATAGAACATAAGGGAATGCCGGAGGTGAACGGATTGTCTGACTTGGGAGAAATACTAAAGACGGCAAGAACGGAAAAAGGGATCACATTAGATGAACTGCAGGATCAAACCAAAATACGGAAAACGTATCTAGAAGCTATTGAAGCGGGAAATTATAAAATCCTTCCGGGCAATTTTTATGTAAGAGCTTTTATTAAAAGCTACGCAGAGGCTGTGGGTCTTGATCCGGCCGAGGTGATGAGTCATTATCAGAACGACATTCCGAAGCCAGAACCGGAGCCTGCTGCAGTAGAAAACTCGAGACCGCGTTCCAGCCGGTTAAGAAATACGGATAAAATCGCCAAATGGGCTTCTTCTCTGCTGCTGCTTTCATTTATTGTGCTCATCGCGGTTGTCATCTACACTTTTGTTGTAAAGGGCGACGATGGTTCTAACGAAAGCGTAGACAACAATCCTCCTATTACGGACAGCAGAAGCAATTTGGAAGCTGGGCTGGTGAACGGGGGAGATGAAGAGCAGGCGGATGATGGTGAGAAGCCGGCTGACAATGGAGCATCTGAAGAGCAGGAACCGGAACAGGAGCCCGTTCAGGAAGTCGAAGTGTCTTATGTTGGAACAGACAGCAGCACTTACATTTATACCATCAATAACACGAAAGAATTAAGTGTCGAATTCATAGCTGCGAACGGAGAATGCTGGGCCCAAGTGAAGAGCGGCAACAGCAACGGTGAAGTTTTGGTAGAGAAAAAATATAATAAAGGTGAACAGGAAACCTTCACTGCTCAAAATTCATTGTGGATTCGCATGGGTAATCCAAGCGCTGTACAAATTAAGGTGAACGGGAAGCTGATTGAGGAAGAAAAATTAAAAGAAAGCAGTCCGTGGAACATCCAATTGAACCTTTCTAATTCCGCAACGGAATCGCCGGCATAGGTTTACAACGAAGCGCATCAGGGGATGCGCCTTTTCTTTGCATTTTTTTCCTGATATAATGAGGTTGATTTTTGATGAAAGGTCGTGTGAGGACAATGGCTTCAGAATCTTCTTTTGATATTGTTTCCCAAATTGATATGCAGGAGGTTAACAATGCCGTTCAGCAAGCAATGAAGGAAATTGAAACCCGCTTTGATTTCAAAGGCTCCAAGAGCTCGATCAAGCTGGAAAAGGATGAGATCGTTCTGATCTCGGATGATGAATATAAATTAAAAAATGTCATAGACATTCTTCAATCCAAGATGGTGAAGCGCGGTATTCCGATTCGCAACTTGGAGTTTGGCAAGGTGGAAGGTGCAGCATCGGCAACGGTTAGACAAAACGTGAAGTTGATCTCAGGCATTGAGCAGGCGCATGCGAAAAAAATCAATCAACTGATTCGTGACTCAAAGCTAAAGGTCAAAAGCCAGATTCAAGGGGATCAAATTCGCGTTACCGGCAAAAGCAGAGACGATTTGCAGCAGGTTATTCAGATCTTGAGGGAAGCGGATTTGCCCATCGAGCTGCAATTCATAAATTACCGATAAATTTTAGCGAAATTACTTTTTTGACACCCTATCAGGGCTTGTATTATACTTTATCAGGGCTTGTATTATACTTTGAAAAGAGTTTCCATTGTGAGTAGCAATGCAGGCACGATACTGGGGGATAGCCATGACTGAAAAAGTAAAAGTAGTGACGCTCGGTTGTGAGAAAAATTTAGTTGACTCGGAAATTATGTCTGGTCTGATAGATTCAAGAGGATATCAGCTGGTTGACAATAAAGAAGACGCCACGATCATTATCGTCAATACGTGTGGTTTTATCGATGCGGCGAAAGAAGAGTCGGTGAATACGATTTTGGAAATGGCCGACTTGAAGGAAACGGCGAATTTGAAAGCACTGATTGTATCGGGCTGTCTAACACAGCGCTATAAGGAAGTACTGATGCAGGAAATGCCGGAGATCGATGGAATCGTCGGAACAGGCGACTTCCACCGAATCAATGACATCATTGACGAAGCGATGGGCGGTAAAAAGCCGATCTATGTTGGAAATCCTATTTTCAACTACGAACAGGCCCTTCCGAGAAAAGTGGCCACTCCGCGTTACACTGCGTATGTAAAAATTGCAGAAGGCTGCGACAATGCTTGTACGTTCTGCAGTATACCGATCATGAGAGGGAAATTCAGAAGTCGTACCGTAGAATCGATCCTTTCCGAGGTGAAACAGCTCGCATCCCAAGGTGTGAAGGAAATCAGCTTGATCGCGCAAGATTCTACCAACTACGGGTCGGACCTCTACGATCGATTTATGCTTCCTGAGCTGTTGAATCAAGTGAGCCAAGTGGAAGGCATCGAATGGGTACGTCTTCATTATGCATATCCAGGCTTCTTCACTGACGAATTGATAGAAACTATCGCGAAAAACGACAAAATCTGCAAATATATCGATATGCCTCTGCAGCACAGTGAGGATCGGATTTTGAAGCGGATGCGCCGACCGGGAAGACAAAGAGATGCGAGAGAATTGATTGCTAAGATCCGCTCGCATATTCCGGATGTGTCTATTCGTACATCGCTGATTGTAGGTTTTCCTGGTGAAACAGAGGAAGATTTCAATCAACTAAGTGAATTTGTACGGGAAATGAAGTTTGATCGTCTAGGTGTATTTACCTATTCCAACGAAGAGGATACGCCTGCATCGAGACTTCCGGATCATTTGCCGGATGAAGTGAAAGAGTGGCGCGCTAATACGCTGATGGAAATTCAAAGGGAAGTATCGACGGAAGTCAACAGCCGCTTCGTCGGTAAAACATTGGATGTTCTGATTGAACGGTACGATGGACGAAACGATGTCTTTATCGGGAGAAGCCAATATGATGCGCCAGAGATTGACGGTGAGGTGTTCGTTTCCAATGTCCATAAGAACATCGAGATCGGTCAGGTGCATAAAGTGAAAATTACTCATGCATATGAGTACGATTTGTCCGGGGAGGGTCTAGCATGAACCTGGCCAATAAAATCACTTTAGCGAGAATCTTTTTAGTTCCCTTAATTATGTTTTTATTGCTGGTTCGGTTGGACTTTAATCCGATTCGTATCGAAGATTTTACCATTACGTATAATCAAATTTTTGCAACGCTGATTTTTATTATCGCGGCGAGTACGGATGGTCTGGATGGATATATCGCCAGAAAAAGAAAAATGGTATCCAATTTAGGAAAGCTGCTCGATCCTTTAGCAGATAAACTCCTCATTGCCGCCGTACTGATTTCGTTAGTGGACATGGGCAAGCTGGACGCTTGGATTGCCATTGTGATTATCAGCAGAGAGTTCGCGGTCACTGGACTCCGGCAGATTGCGCTTCTGGAAGGAAAAGTGCTTGCGGCAAGCAAGTGGGGGAAATGGAAGACGGCGATTCAAATTGCAGCTATTATCGTGCTGCTTATTAACAACTTTCCATTCACATTCTTGGATATTCCGGTTGACTTGATCGCAAGCTGGGCGATGGCGGCCATCACGATTTATTCGGGTATCGATTATTTTGTGAAGAATAAAGAGTTGTTAGTGCTAAATGCTTAGCTTGACAGAGGCTCCGATCAGGAGCCTTTTTTCGTAGTATTAAAAGGATAACAATTTTGGGGGCTATTAGTTGATGACTGTATTGCTCTGAGTAGAATAGAAAGGAGTGGGTAATGCCGGAGGAGCGACTTTTGCAGACGTGTTGTTACCAAAAATTTTAATGAAGAGAACATGGCTGCAATGGAGTCCCGGAGGTATTATCCACAACTCCCTATGCTCGGATGAACTCATGCTCGAACCAAAGGACGCCAATAGGCGTTTTCTCATAGAATAAAATGAAAAGTTATGTAGGAGGGATCATAAGATGAAAGCTGAGATTATAGCAGTTGGCACTGAGCTGCTGTTAGGACAAATCGTCAATACGAATGCGCAATACATATCGAAACAGCTGGCGGAGATAGGGATAGACGTTTATTTTCAAACGGTGGTCGGAGACAATCGCGAAAGAATTCAAGAAGCTCTCCGCATGGCTCAGCAGCGTGCAGATGTGATTGTGTTGACTGGAGGACTGGGACCCACGGAGGATGATTTAACCAGGGATGCCGTCGCAGAATTTACCGGGAACACGCTGGCGTTCGATCGTGCAGCTTTGCAGCAGTTGGAGACTTATTTTCACAATCGCGGCATGGCGATGACTGAGAACAATCGCCGCCAGGCCTTATTTATTGAAGGAGCGGATGTGCTTCCTAATGATGCGGGACTGGCGATTGGATCCGCGCTGCAAGCCGGCAATACCCTGTATATACTGCTGCCAGGTCCTCCTAAGGAGCTGAAACCCATGTTCGAACGGTACGCGAAGCCTTGGCTGTTAAAGCATCTAGGACAGGAAATTCGCTCGCTGCATTCGGTTATGCTCAAGTTCGCAGGAATCGGTGAATCGATATTAGCCGATCGGCTTGCTGATCTTATCGATGGCCAGCACGACCCTACGATCGCACCTTATGCGCAGGAAGGAGAAGTGACGATTCGGGTCAGTACGAAAGCGTCTGATCCGGCAGAGGCGGAACGAAAAATGCGTCCTGTATTGGATGAGATTAAGAAAAGGGCTGGCGAGCATTTGTATGCGGAGACGGATATCCCCCTCGAGCAAGCCATCGTTGAACATTTCGCACAAAATGGTTGGACCGCAGCTGCGGCAGAGAGCTGCACCGGCGGCCTTATCAGTGAAATGATCACATCGGTTCCAGGCAGCTCAAGAGTGTTCGCAGGGGGCATTGTGAGCTATACGAATGAGATTAAGCATCAGTGGCTTGGGATCCCGATGAGTGAGCTGGAAGGTCAAGATGCGCATGGTGCCGTAAGCAGAGAGACAGCTAAGCTGATGGCTGAGCAAATCAGAGAACGGATGAACTGTCGTTTTGGGGTTTCTATTACCGGCGTTGCTGGTCCTTCACCATCGGAAGGGAAACCGGTTGGATTAGTTTATATTGGAATATCCGAGCAGGGCAAACAGACGCAGGTTTTTGAAGAGAGATTTAACGGAGATCGGGTATTAATCCGTTGGAGGGCCGCGAAACGAGCATTATATTTGCTTTGGAAAAGCTCTAAAAATATGGAATAGGGCTTGTCAATCAGCCCAAGCGGCGTTATAATTATAAGTACGGAAGAACCGCAGTGAACGTCCTTTTGCTGCGGTTTTATTTCGGACATTAAATCGAATGTATGTTCGCAAAAAGTGCTTGGCAATCGAAGCAAAACAAGTTATCATACTATTATAACAAGTATCAGATTCATCAGTGAATCCGTATTTTATGCACTCTATTTTACAAACGTTTATTTCATTTAAAGGAAGTGAGTCTTTTGACAGATCGCAGCGCGGCACTAGAAAATGCCCTTCGTCAAATTGAAAAGCAGTTCGGTAAAGGTTCTATTATGAAATTAGGTGAGAACGCAGGAGCCAAGGTAGAGACAGTATCCAGCGGTTCTATTGCGTTAGATATCGCGCTTGGTGTCGGAGGATTTCCAAGAGGCAGAATTATTGAAGTATACGGTCCGGAATCTTCCGGTAAAACGACCGTTTCCCTGCATGCGATTGCTGAAGTACAGAAAGCCGGCGGACAGGCTGCATTTATTGATGCGGAGCATGCTTTGGATCCGCAATATGCTAGTAAATTAGGTGTTAATATTGACGAGCTGCTGCTGTCTCAGCCAGACACAGGAGAGCAGGCGCTGGAAATTGCCGAGGCGCTCGTACGAAGCGGTGCCATCGATGTGATTGTCATTGACTCTGTAGCGGCACTCGTTCCAAAGGCCGAGATTGAAGGCGAGATGGGGGATGCCCACGTCGGACTTCAAGCACGCTTGATGTCTCAAGCATTACGGAAGCTGTCGGGAGCGATCAGCAAATCGAAGACGATTGCGATCTTTATTAACCAGCTCCGTGAAAAAGTAGGCGTCATGTTCGGTAACCCAGAGACCACTCCGGGAGGAAGAGCGCTTAAGTTTTATTCTTCCGTTCGTTTGGATGTGCGTCGTGTTGAATCCATTAAGCAGGGTAACGATGTTGTCGGGAACCGTACAAGAATTAAAGTTGTGAAAAATAAAGTTGCTCCACCGTTTAAGCAGGCAGATGTTGATATTATGTACGGTGAAGGTATTTCCAAAGAAGGCAGCATTATTGATATCGCTACCGAAATGGATATCGTCAATAAGAGCGGTGCTTGGTATTCCTATGAAGGTGAACGTTTAGGTCAGGGCCGTGAGAATGCGAAGCAATTTTTGAAGGATCATCCAGAAGTTTCCGAAACGATTGAATTGAAGATTAGAGAAGCTGCCAGCTTATTGGTTCCTCAAAATGCTTCAATTATAGAGGACGACGATGAAGATGAGGAAACATTGCTTGCACTCGAATAGTTTTGTTGTCATGGAGCGCACCTGAAAGTAGGTGCGTTTTATCATATATAAAACAATGAACGTGAAGCTCTAGTGATCGGCGGTGAAGGGATGGAACAACAATCTAAGGGTGGCGAGATAACATCTATACAGCAGCAGAAAAACAATCCGCATCGATTTAATATCTACATCCAAAACGAATATGCTTTTTCCGTGCATGAGGATGTCATGGTCAAGCATCGGTTGCTGAAAGGCCAAGTTTTAGATGAACAGAAAATAGTATATATTAGCCAAGAAGAAGAACTACATGCTGCTTACGCCGCAGCTGTCCGGTATCTGGGCAGAAGGCCGAGGACGAGGCATGAAATTTCTGTCAAATTAGCGGATCTAGGGTATGAACCCGAACAAATCCAATGGGTAACCGATCGACTTACGGAGCAGCGCTGGATAGACGATCTTGATTTCGCCCAGCGTTTTGCGGCTGACAAGATCCGGCTTCAGAAAAAAGGGACAAAATGGATACAATTTGAATTGAAGAAAAAAGGGATCAGTCCACAATTGATTGATGAGGCGCTAAGGCAAGTCTCCAAGAAGGATGAGCTTGAGCAGGCTGTGTCCGTAGGTCTAAAGAAGTGGAAGCAGTTCGATGGCAAGCCGCTGCCGGAACGAAAGGCGAAGACGATTCAATATTTAATGAGACGAGGATATCCTGGAGAAATATCGAGAATGGCGCTGCAGCGGTTGATGGATGAAGATGAAGACGCTCAATTGGAATAGTATGTGTGATAAGAGAGCAGCTCATACGTTTAAATCCAAAAAAAGAAACATATTGACAGCCCTTCCCTTGACAAAAAAGTTTCACAAAAGATACAATGAAAAATGTGTTACTGTATTATACACAAAGAATTAGTTTCCTCATTACGTCATTGGAAATTAGTTCGAACCATTTCGCCAAATTACATGTGTTATACGGAATCGAATGCAAACAAAATCGGATTAAACAAACCAAATGAGTCCCCAAGCAAGCCTTGGAGAATCAACGGAGGAGGTGATAACGTGGAAGCGTTCCTCTGGGTGTTGATTATTCTCGTAGTTGGTGCTTTGTGCTTAGGGATTGGTTATTATATCCGCAAATCTCTTGCTGAAGCTAAAATCTCCAGTGCTGAAGAGGCTGCTAAACAAATCTTGGAGCACGCCAAGAAGGAAGCGGAGGCACTGAAGAAAGAGACAGTGTTGGAAGCGAAGGACGAAGTCCATAAACTCCGAACTGAAGCTGAAAAAGACATTCGTGAACGTCGGATGGAAACACAACGGCTAGAAAGACGATTGTTGCAAAAAGAGGAATCGCTGGATAAAAAAATAGAATCCTTAGAGCGTAAAGAAGAAAAACTAGCCAACAAAGAGAAACGAATTGAAGAAACCCAAGAGCAAATTGATGAAATTTACAAGCAGCAAGTCAGTGAATTGGAGCGTATTTCCGGCCTAACTATGGACGATGCGAAGAAGATTATACTTCAGAACGTTGAACAAGAGGTTCGGCATGAAACCGCCCAGATGATCAAGGACATTGAGAATCAGGCGAAGGAAGAAGCAGATAAGCGGGCTAGAGAAGTCATCACACTCGCGATCCAACGCTGCGCTGCTGATCATGTGGCTGAAACGACAGTTTCCGTCGTATCACTGCCTAATGAAGAAATGAAAGGCCGGATTATCGGTCGGGAAGGCCGCAATATCCGCGCACTGGAAACATTGACCGGTATTGACCTGATTATTGACGATACCCCAGAAGCGGTCATTCTTTCCGGATTTGATCCCATTCGCAGAGAAATTGCTCGAAATGCACTAGAAAAGCTGGTGTCTGATGGACGAATTCACCCTGCGAGAATTGAAGAGATGGTGGAAAAATCACGTAAAGAAGTGGATGAACGTATTCGGGAATATGGTGAACAAACCACGTTTGAAGTGGGGGTTCATGGTCTGCATCCAGACCTCATAAAGATATTGGGAAGATTAAAATTCCGGACAAGCTATGGACAGAACGTTCTGAAACATTCGATGGAAGTCGCTTATCTCACCGGATTGATGGCTGGAGAGCTAGGCGTAGACGTAACTTTGGCGAAACGAGCAGGACTTCTGCATGACATTGGTAAAGCCCTGGACCATGAGGTAGAGGGTTCACACGTAGAAATTGGCGTGGAAATCGCTAAGAAGTATAAGGAACATCCAGTTGTAATTAATAGTATTGCTTCTCATCATGGCGATTGTGAAGCGAACTCGGTGATTGCGATGCTGGTAGCTGCAGCGGATGCATTGTCTGCTGCTAGACCGGGAGCACGCCGTGAAACGCTGGAAACTTATATTAGACGCCTTGAGAAGCTGGAGGAAATCTCCGAATCGTTCGAAGGTGTTGAAAAATCTTACGCGATTCAAGCGGGTCGAGAAGTACGAGTCATGGTTCAACCCGAAAAAATCGACGATGCGGAATCGTTCCGTCTGGCTCGAGATATTACAAAACGCATTGAAAGTGAACTGGATTATCCAGGACACATCAAGGTCACGGTAATCCGTGAAACGAGAGCCGTCGAATATGCAAAATAGTTGGAACAATGAAAAGTGGCTGAATAGGCCACTTTTTCAATGTTATAAGAATATAGTCACTCTGGAGCATTGTACTTCGTACTTTGAGGAGATCCGGAGGATAATGAACATAAAGACCAGCGTGATAGCGAGGAAGGAGTACGACTTATCATTAAATTATTATTTATTGGAGACATCGTCGGTTCAGTCGGTAGAGATGCGTTGAAGAAAACATTGCCTTACTTAAAACAAAAGTATACCCCTGATTTTATCGTCGTGAATGGAGAAAATGCGGCAGCAGGAAAAGGGATTACACCGGAAATCGCAAAATCCTTTTATGACTGGGGCGTCGATTGTATTACATTGGGTAATCACAGCTGGGATAAAAAGGAGATCTTTGATTACATAGAGGATGAACCAAGAATGATTCGTCCAGCCAATTTTCCGGAAGGAACCCCGGGCCGCGGTTATACCATCATTAAGAAAGGAGGGAAGGAACTGGCCGTTATTAATATTCAAGGCAGAACCTTCCTTCCGCCACTCGATTGTCCTTTTCAGAAGGTGAATCACATCATTGAAGAATTGCCCTTGAAGTTGAAGTGCATTTTTGTGGACTTTCACGCAGAAGCAACGTCGGAGAAAATTGCCATGGGTTGGCATTTGGATGGAAGAGCCTCGGCCGTTGTAGGTACGCATACGCATGTGCAAACCCACGATGAGACCATTTTACCTAGCGGAACAGCCTATGTAACGGATGTTGGGATGGTAGGGTCCAAGGAAGGCGTACTGGGGATGGAGCGGACAGCGGTGCTTCGCAAATTTATGACCCAGCTGCCTGTTAGATTCAATGCGGATACGGGGAAATGGCATTTGCACGGCGTCTATATTGAAATGGATGATGCGTCAGGGAAAGCAACGAAAATTCGTCTGCTTCGTCATTATGAGGATGAAGTCCGATTTGATTAAATCAGATTCATAAGTCGTTTTCCATAAAGAGTCATGAATTAAGTCATCCATGAATACCTTTAATAATGGAATTACTCATCATTCCCGAGGAGGTACTTTCATGGAAGTATTAAAGGTATCAGCAAAATCCAATCCAAATTCCGTAGCTGGTGCATTGGCAGGCGTACTGCGTGAACGCGGATCCGCCGAACTCCAGGCGATTGGGGCAGGTGCACTGAATCAAGCGATAAAAGCGGTCGCCATCGCAAGAGGATTCGTAGCCCCCAGCGGAGTGGACCTCATTTGCGTACCGGCGTTTACGGATATTGTCATTGACGGAGAGGATCGGACAGCCATTAAGTTAATCGTTGAGCCTAGATAGCCGGCAGACGAGAAGAAGTGAAACCTGTTTACCCCGTAGACAGGTTTTTTTGCTTGGAATCTAAAGCGAAGTACATCCTGCGGTTTTATGGACACGACATAAGTCACCGGGGAGGGACGATGAGATGAAAGTGTTTGATTTGCACTGTGACGTCTTGACGAAATTATACAGTGACACCACGATTCACTTTCAGGATGGAAAACGGCTCGATGTTACCTATGATCGTATGAAGGGAGCAGACAATTACATTCAGTGCTTTGCGATCTATTTGCCGGAGCGAATCAGCAGGCCGGACGTTCGTCACTGGCTGCATTATATTCAGGTGTTTCACGAGAAAATATTGTCTTTTCCGGATTTGGTGCAAATTCGCAGCAAAACGGATTTAATTCACTGTGTGCACCATGGAAAGCTTGGAGCGATACTGACGATCGAGGGAATGGATGCGCTGGGCGGTCAGCTTGAGCTGGTTAGAGCGTTCTACGAATTGGGCGTGCGATGCGCCGGAATCACTTGGAATTATGGGAATTGGGCGGCGGATGGGATATTGGAGCCGCGAGGAGGAGGCTTGACGAGAAAAGGGAAGCAATTCGTAGAGCTTTGTAACGAGCTGGGCATCGTTATTGATGTTTCGCACCTTTCGGTTAAAGGCTTTTGGGATGTGTGTGAGGTAAGCGATCAGCCTTTCATCGCATCGCACTCTAACGTGAAGTCCGTTTGCGGTCATCCGCGAAATCTATCGGATGATCAAATCAAGGAAATCATCCGACGCAACGGCAGAATCGGCTTGAATTTTGTTCCTTTTTTTATCTCAAGGAAGCAGGCTTCAATGCATGATTTGCTTCATCATATCGATTATATTTGCGCACTCGGAGGCAGCCGCGTCATCGGTTTTGGTTCTGACTTTGACGGCATCGAGGAATGGACCTATGGGCTTGAACACGCAGGTAAATATCAGGATTGGGCGGAGCTGCTCACCCATCATTACGGCAGTTCTCTTGCGGAACAGTGGCTGTGGAGGAGCATGTACGACTTCTTCCTGCAGCATCTTCCGGACGAATAGGCCGAATACATGCCTTTATATGGGCTGAATTATCTATTTGAGCTATCATAACGATCTAAAAATGCTATATTTCGTTCTAAATATTTCACTTGTATTATTCCTGCTTTAGTCATACCATGGTATTGACTTCCATATGCAGGTTTTTTATATTTTCGACAGGCGGACGTACTCCTTCAAACAAGATCAGTCACTTTCCGCCATTTTTCCAACATATGATCAAGTGGATTGTAAACGTATTCTTGCCATCGATAAAAGGAGTGGACATTTCGTGACCAGAGAGCTTTCGTGGAAAATCGGCGGTCAGCAAGGAGAAGGTCTGGAAAGTACCGACCGCATTTTTTCTACTGCATTAAATAGATTAGGATATTATTTGTACGGTTACAGGCATTTCTCTTCCCGAATTAAGGGAGGACATACGAACAATAAAATTCGAATTAGTACTTCACCGATTCGATCCATCTCAGACGATCTGGATATTTTGGTTGCATTCGACCAAGAGACGATCGATCTGAACGCGGCAGAGCTTCGTGAAGGCGGGATCATTATCGCGGATGCGAAATTCGAGCCAAAAGTTTCAGATGGAGCCGATGCAAGGCTCATTGCCGTGCCTTTTACAGCGATTGCGGAGCAACTGGGAACTTCTTTGATGAAAAATATGGTCGCTACAGGTGCCTCTGTTGCGCTGCTTGGACTGCCGGTCGATGTGGTAAAGCAAGTCGTTGAAGAAGAATTCGGGCGAAAAGGCTCCGCCGTCGTAGTGAAGAACGTAGAAGCCGTAGATCAAGGATATCAATTTGTGCTGAATGAGGTGGGAGGACCTCTCGCCCATTTCCAGTTGGATGCGGGAGATGGCCATCAGCGTCTTTTCATGATCGGTAACGATGCCATTGGCTTAGGCGCCATCGCTGCAGGCTGCCGTTTTATGCCGGCATATCCGATTACACCCGCATCGGAAATTATGGAATATTTGATTAAGCATCTTCCTAAGTTTGGAGGAACGGTCATTCAAACCGAGGATGAGATTGCAGCTGTCACGATGGCGATCGGAGCGAATTACGGGGGAGTTCGGGCAATGACGGCATCTGCTGGACCTGGTCTATCGCTGATGACGGAAGCCATTGGCTTGGCAGGAATGACCGAGACGCCTGTCGTGATCGTCGATACGCAGCGCGGAGGTCCAAGCACAGGACTGCCGACCAAGCAAGAGCAAAGCGATTTGAATGCGATGGTGTACGGAACGCACGGAGAGATTCCGAAGATCGTAATTGCACCCAGCACGGTAGAGGAGTGCTTTTACGATACGATAGAGGCTTTCAATTTGGCTGAGAAGTATCAATGCCCTGTTATTCTGATGACGGATCTGCAGCTTTCACTAGGCAAGCAAACCGCTGAAAATCTAGATTATGAACAAATTCGCATAGAGCGGGGGAAATGGGTTCGCGAACCTGAACCATTAGAGCCGGGAGAACTGTTTGCGAGGTATCAGTTTACCGAGGATGGAATATCTCCAAGGGTGGCTCCAGGTACGCAGCATGGAATTCATCATGTTACAGGAGTAGAGCATGATCAGGAAGGGCGTCCTTCAGAAAGTCCAGCCAATCGGAAGGCGATGATGGAGAAGCGGTTTAAAAAGCTGGAGAATCTGCAGGTGACGAATCCGATTAAGGTGGATGCACCGCATGAGAAACCAGATGTACTTTTCATTGGGATGGGCTCAACCGGGGGGACGATTGATGAAGCGAGAACACGCCTTGAGCGAATGAGTGTAACCACGAACCATGCGACGATTCGTCTTGTTCATCCATTCCCTGCGGAAGAGCTGAAAGCTTATGCAGAGCAAGCGAAGATCATAGCGGTTGTAGAAAACAACTACACGGGCCAACTCGCTGCACAAGTTAGGCTGCATACGATGCAAGCGGAAAAAATCCACAGCATATTAAAATATGATGGGAATCCGTTTTTGCCGTCTGAAATATTCAATAAGACGAAGGAGTTGTGTGAACGTGGCGACATTTAAAGATTTTCGAAATAAGATCAAGCCGAACTGGTGTCCGGGCTGCGGTGACTTCTCCATTCAGGCGGCTATTCAAAGAGCGGCGGCGAACGTCGGATTGGAACCGGAGGATGTTGCCATCGTATCCGGTATTGGATGCTCGGGACGAATCTCCGGATATATTCACGCATACGGATTTCACGGTATACATGGCAGGGCACTGCCGATTGCTCAAGGCTTGAAGATGGCAAACCGTGAATTAACGGTCATTGCCTCCGGCGGCGACGGTGACGGTTTTGCCATCGGCATGGGACACACCGTACACGCGATTCGCCGCAATATGAATATCACGTACATTGTGATGGATAACCAAATTTACGGTTTGACGAAAGGGCAGACCTCACCGCGCAGTGCATTCGGGTTTAAAACGAAAAGTACACCGGAAGGTTCGGTCGAAGATGCGCTGTCTCCTCTGGAGCTCGCTATGGCCGCAGGTGCAACCTTCGTCGCTCAATCGGTCTCCAGCAATATTAAACAGCTGACACGGCTTATCGAAGAAGGAATCAAGCATGACGGCTTCTCTTTCATCAATGTATTCAGTCCATGTGTGACCTTTAATAAAATCAACACCTATGATTGGTTTAAAGAACACATTGTCGATCTGGACGAAGAGGAAGCCTACGACCGCTCGAATCGTACATTAGCCATGACGAAAATTATGGAGACAGGCAGCTTGGCCTGCGGACTCATTTATCAGGATCAAACGAAAAAATCGTATGAGCAGGTCGTATCGGGCTTTAAGCCGGAGCCGTTAGCGAAGCAGGACATTCAATTGACGAAGAAACAATTTGAACAATTGGTGGCAGAATTTAGGTGAAGATGTGAAGGCACACAAGGAATTGTCCGGTGTGCCTTTTATATTAGATGAATTATAGATATAATTGGGTTTGGATAAACTATACTGACATATTAGACGGAAGGAACGATGGAGAGATGAAACAAGTACCAGTCGGCGTATCAGCCAGACATATCCACTTATCTAAGGAGCATATTGAGATCCTCTTTGGACCTGGCTACGAACTGACCGTCATGAAGGACTTATCCCAACCAGGCCAATTCGCTGCGAATGAAACCGTTGCGGTCCATGGTCCTAAAAGCAGTTTTCCTAAAATCAGAATATTGGGACCCGCAAGAGGCAAAACGCAGTTGGAAATTTCACGTACGGATGCTTTTTCGATCGGTGTGAATGCACCGGTTAGAGAATCCGGCCATATTGAAGGGACACCAGGGATTAAAATTGTTGGACCAGCGGGCGAAGTAGAGATCCAAGAGGGCGTCATCGTTGCCGCTAGACATATTCATTTCCATACGAGCGATGCGGAGAAATGGGGCATTCAAGACAAACAAGTCCTGCGTGTTCAATTGAAAGGCGAAAGACCTTTAACATTCGATGATGTCATTGCCAGAGTATCGGACAGCTATGCTCTCGATATGCACATTGACACAGATGAAGCCAATGCGGCTGGCGTAAAAACCGGAGACACGGCGGTTATTTTGGACTAATCCACAGCAGGGCATTCGGATTGTCCGGATGCCTGCTTTTCATGATTCCTTGAATGCGCATACACGTCAGTATGTAAAGACTTGACTTTTCCATCGTTTAATCCGGTACCTATCATATATGTATAATCATCGGCACATCCTTATTTTTTCTTTGTGTCGCCTATAGAGTACATGATATAATGAGAGGATGAATTCGACAGAAAGGAAGATTGTTCACATGGCGAAAACATCCGAAAAGGATTTCTCTATATATTTTCAGCCTCCTTCTCTGAAAGACGCGAAGAAGCGTGGGAAGGAAGACGTCAAGGTTCATTATAATTTTGAGATCCCTGAGGAAATGGAAGGCTTCGGGATCGGAAAAAAATATATGATCCGTACCTTTGGCTGCCAAATGAACGAACACGATACAGAAACCATCAAAGGAATCTTGGAGCAGCTGGGATATACCGATACGGAAGACAGAACCCAAGCAGACTTGATTCTATTAAATACGTGTGCCATTCGTGAGAACGCCGAGGATAAAGTGTTTGGCGAATTAGGCCATTTGAAATCGTTAAAGAGGGAAAATCCGAACCTCGTGCTCGGCGTATGCGGATGTATGTCGCAAGAGGAATCGGTCGTAAATCGTATTCTGCAAAAGCACGCGCACGTTGATCTCATTTTTGGAACACATAATATTCACCGGCTTCCTCATCTCCTTAAGCAAATCTCGTTCGAGAAGGAAATGGTCGTTGAGGTTTGGTCCAAGGAAGGCGATATCGTAGAAAATATGCCGAAGAAGCGGGAAGGCATGAAGGCCTGGGTCAATATTATGTATGGCTGCGATAAATTCTGTACGTATTGTATTGTTCCTTATACGCGAGGTAAAGAAAGAAGCAGACTGCCACAGGACGTGATCCAGGAAGTAAGAGAGCTGGCACGCCAAGGCTACAAAGAAATTATGCTGTTAGGCCAGAACGTAAACGCCTACGGCAAGGATTTTGAGGATATGGATTATGATTTCGGCGATCTCATGAACGATATTCATAAGATCGATATTCCGAGAGTTCGTTTCACAACTTCTCATCCTAGAGACTTCGATGATCATTTGATCGAAGTATTGGCGCAAAAAGGGAATTTGGTAGAGCATATTCATTTGCCGGTACAGTCCGGGAACTCGGAAATCCTGAAGAAAATGAGTCGCAAATATACGAGAGAACGTTATTTAGAACTCGTCAAGAAAATAAAAGCGGCGATACCGGATGTGGTACTGACGACGGATATTATTGTCGGATTTCCTGGTGAGACGGACGAGCAGTTTGAGGATACGATGTCGCTCGTGCGAGAGGTCGAGTATGATTCAGCGTTTACGTTTATTTATTCACCAAGAGAGGGCACTCCAGCTGCGGTCATGGAAGATAACGTTCCGTTGGAAGTGAAGAAGCAGCGTTTGTATCGATTGAATGAACTGCTTGCTGAAATCGGATTGAAGAAAAATCAACAGTTGGTCGGCCAAGTCGTGGAGCTGCTTGTTGAAGGGGAAAGTAAAAATAACCCGGATATGCTTACAGGCCGCACACGTACGAACAAGCTCGTTCATTTTTCCGGTCCGAAGAGCTTGACTGGCCAGTTCGTCCACGTTCGAATTGATCAGGCGAAAACATATTTGCTGACAGGTACACTCGTTGACGTAGAGAAACAAGCGTCAGCCATGTAATGGGGAGACATTAAGTTCAGCGTTTATACGACGAACAGCATGCCGCTGCGTAGTAGAAAGCTGGCGGCGTGTCTGGGATCATCGGAAGAAATCGTTGCTGTACAACGATACGCAATTAGAGGTTATATACGAAGGAGAAGTGTATAGATCATGACAGGACACGCGCACGCGCATGAGCATGGCAAAGGGGACTTAGGCACGATGAAGTCCTATAATGTAGTGGATCTCGTTGTTCGGGAAGATATTATGAAGAAGACGAAGGAATTGGCTGAGCTGATTTCTACTTCGGATGAAGTGATCATGTATCAAAAAGCGGAAAAGCAAATTCAAGCGAACGACAAAATCCAAACTTTAATTGCGCAAATCAAGAAGAAGCAAAAGGAAATCGTCGGTTTTGAATATTTCCAAAATGAAAAAATGGTTAAAAAAATTGAAGCTGAGATGCAGGCTTTGCAGGATGAATTAGATGGAATCCCGCTCGTTCAACAATTCCAGCAAACGCAAACCGACATTAACGATTTACTGCAGTTCGTTGTTCAAATCTTGAAGGACAGCTTATCCGAGAAAATTCAAATTGAAGGTGTTTCTCAGGTGAATCCTGAGAACTGCAGTGATTAATTTCGTTCGATCTCGAATGTCAAAATGGAGGTAAGGAACGTTGGGCATGGAAATCGAAAGAAAGTACCTTCTTCCATCTTTTCCACAGCAGCTGATTGACCAGGATGCGATGAAAATCGTGTCCGTCTTACATATTGAACAAACGTATTTGGCCTTAGTCAAAGATCAGGAACTGCGTGTGAGAAAGCTGGAGGATATTCTCCAGCGAGGGAAAGTGCATTATACACATACGTTTAAACGGGGAAGCGGAATCGCTAGAGAAGAAGTGGAATATGAGATTTCCGCAGAGCTCTATGATCAGCTAGTCAGCTCGCTGAAGAAGGTTCCTCTGCGAAAGACGCGGACGACGGTACTTTTTGAAGGAAGACGGTACGAAATCGATCAATACCATCAATATGATTTGATGACGGTGGAAACGGAATTTGAGAGCGAAGAGGAAGCACATTCGTTTCAGCCTCCGGATTGGTTTGGTGGAGAGGTTGGCGGCGAGCTCGAATATCAAAATAAAAAGCTGTGGGCATCCTTACAACCAGAATAAGATCTCGGCCTAAAGCAGGGAGGAACAGAATTGGCTGAATCGCTGATGATTCGAATAATGTATATTGGATTCGCAGGCTTTTCAGGCTGGCTGTTCTTCTTGCTGTGGCTGCGGCAGGTCACAATCAGACCATTCTATTCCGTTCTCGTCTCGTTATGGCTTGGGATGGCATCTTTTTGTTTATTGGAACTCGGAAAATATGTGATCGATGTCATATGGGGACAAGAAGCAGAGCTGAAGCTTTCAATCCTTGAACTGGATCAGTCTGTTTCGCTGTCGGACGTTCTCATGGCTTTACTGATTGCGATGCTTCTTGGATTGATCTGTGCAGGAATCCTTCGTATGAAACGTTGGAAACCGCTGATGAGCGGACTTCATGTTTCGGATGGTAAAGACAGTCGGGTGAAATGTTTTGTCTTAGACCGCGTAGGCTATGAGATTATTTTAAGGGGCACGGAAAAGGACGAAGCGATTAAGGGGCGTCTGGAGGATGCTGAGTTTTACAGCGAATATGTCGATCTGCTGCTCAGCTCGGTTTCCGTATCGAAGCGGGGACAAGCCTACGAAGTGGATCGGCTGTATGTGACGAAATCGGTCCGTGACGTGATGATCGAGTTCCACGATTGGGAGCTGCAGACCGTTTCACGAAAGCACAGGTCCAAAGCATAGTACGATATATCATTAAAAGGCGACCCGCTTGCCCAAGCGGGTCGCCTTTTTGATGCCTAAAACCACTTCATCTCTTATTGGACTAGCTCTGTAATGAGGACCTGCTGATTTCCTTGCTGCCATTCGCCCTGCAGTCCAAAGTAGGAGAGGGCCTCTATCGGGATCATCATACTGCCGTCTATAATTTGTGCAGGCTGTGAAAGCTGGACAGTCTCGCCGTTCACTTTCATTTCAGTTGAGCCTTGCTTGAGCTTCACGATGCCGTCATTCCATTCGACGAGTGAGGATTTCGTTTCTTCTTCCCACCCAAGAGCAGCACCTTTAAGGATTACAAGTGCCTTAATAGGAATGTACAGCGCATCCTCCTGAGCTACTGGATTGGCCCCCGCAGGTACGTTCTCGCCTTGGTATACGATTTGGATCGAATCGGTA
This sequence comes from Marinicrinis lubricantis, assembly GCF_042658665.1. Lineage (NCBI taxonomy): Bacteria > Bacillati > Bacillota > Bacilli > Caryophanales > Paenibacillaceae > Marinicrinis > Marinicrinis lubricantis. The sequence goes on along the minus strand of NZ_JBHSQV010000036.1, from coordinate 28,623 downwards.
TCGAATTGGCTAATATCTAAGTTCTCAACCTGTTTATCGAGGTCGGAGATCATCTTACCAATGGTTTCATCCGTTACTTGATGATCGCCATTAGCCATCGATTGAATGATCCACTCATTGATTTCCAGCGTATGGTGGGATAAGTCCTTGTAGTTATTTGAATCGAAAGTGACCTCTTCCACAGCTTGAAAGTCGAAAATCTTCGCGTTCGGATATTCCGACAAGGTATCCCAAACATACTGCTTGAACTGCTGCTGATTGTTATACCGTTTCGGATTTAACTCGTACCAGACATAATGTCTTAAAACGTGATAGGGGGGATAATAAAATATAAATTCCGTTTCCGGATGCTCCTTCACGAGAGATAAGATGTTAGCATCGAATGCCTTTTTAATCTCTTCAAAATCCTCTTCTGTCTTTACATAGGAGGGTTCTACAGCTTCTGCTCGCTTCAAATCCTTAAGCACGGATTCCGTGCCATAGACGGCATAATAATCCCAGTTATTCAGGTAGTCTAAATTTCTCAAAGTTAAGCTTCCTTGAAGCTTGCCTTTCAATATGTTGATCGTCTGAGTAATGGTCGTATAGTTGAACAAATATTTGATGTCGTTTAGCGGATTCTTATCGTATAAGTAATACGGGAACGGTCCTTGGTCGTCCCGAACCATCGTTTCTCCGCCCTTAACCGAGAAATAATCAAGCCCCCAGATGACATTCTTCACTTGTCCCGTACGGAAAGCTGCTTCCGAAATAAGATGATGCTCATGGGAATAAGAGCCGGACATCGACAGCTTGATGGACTTGCCTCCGAGAACTTCATCTACATAGGAAGGAACGAAATTTTCGGTCATTGAAGATCCGATGATAATCGTATCATAGTCATAATTGCGGGCGAGTCCCGGGTTTTGATATCGCTGCTCCATGGAATACTGCGGTACATACCAGCTGGGCTTACGGTAAAATTGCAGCGGATCAACAATATAAGTAATCAATGCGACAATCGAAACGCTAATGAGTGAAAATACAATGAACCAAATGAAAAAATTACGAGCCTTAGCAGACGATGCGGCGTTAGGTTCGACAGTTGACACGGTTTCTTGTTTCAATGGGTCTGATCCTCCTTAACATGCTTGCTTAAGGCACTAGAAGTTGAAATATAGGAATTCACTGATTTGATTAAAATGAACCAACGACACGACAAAGATAACGGCCGTCATGGCGGCAATCCACCAGGTTGGCTTGAAATTGTCCCGCATTTGGTTCGTATTCTTCATGAAGACAGATACAAGGAAGAAGAAGGCGATTAACGCGAACTGCCAAGAAGGCGTCGTGCTGATCGCAAGTCCCCAATTTTGAATAAACGGTACCAGATTCAGCGTTCCCGGTATGTCGAAGCCATGGAAGCCAAACATTCCTTTTAATACCTTCATCGCCTCGGAAAGACTAGTCGCACGGAAGAAAATCCAAGCGATATTGACAAAGTTGAAAGTCAGGAACCACGCCAAATACTTGTTCATTTTTAGTCCAAACTTCTTCGACCAAATCCGGTGAACGACGAGCGCTCCTCCATGCAGCGCACCCCAGTACAGGAAAGTCCAGCCTGCGCCATGCCAGATGCCGCCGATGACGAACGTGATGAACAAATTGAAGCAGGTGATGATAAAGCCTTTTCGGTTGCCACCAAGCGGTATGTAGATATAGTTTCTAAGAAAACGGCCTAAGGTGATATGCCACCTTCTCCAAAATTCTTGGATGTTCAGAGATTTATATGGAGAATCAAAGTTGATCGGCAGATGGACGTTGAACATGAGCGCTGCTCCGATCGCCATGTCCGAATACCCGCTGAAGTCGAAGTACAGCTGCAGCGTATAGGCCAGCGATGTAGCCCATGCGTCAAAGAACGTCAGAGTGTCTGCCGTATCGAAGCCCGCGGTGGCGATGGGTGCGAATGTATCAGCGATGATGACTTTCTTCGCTAACCCCATGACAAAAATAAAGGTCCCTAGCGTTAAATTATTGAAATTGAACGCTTTGTTTTTACGATCCGCGAACTGCGGCATCATTTCCTTGTGGTGAAGAATAGGCCCCGCAATGAGATGCGGATAGAAGGTAACGAACAGAGTGTAGTTAATGATGTTGTTTTCCTTCACATCTAAGCGGTAAGCATCCACTAAATAAGCGATTTGCGTGAACGTAAAAAAGCTGATCCCGAGTGGAAGAATCACATGCAGCAGTCCCCAGTCGGTACCTAATGCGGCATTCACATTTTCAATGAAGAAATCCGCGTATTTGTAATAGCCGAGCAGTAACACATCCCCGACGATACCCGCCGTTAGCAGCAGCTTGCGGCCAAGCTTGGCAGAAGGGTTGATTCGGGCAAGCAGACTTCCTACCGCAAAGTTGAATAGGATGGAGCCCAACAATAAGGGCAAATAGCGAATGTCCCAGTAGCTGTAAAAAAATAAAGAACTGGCAGCCAGCCAGGCCTTCGACAGAAAGACTTGTCCCAAGCGACCCAAAATAAAATAGACCGCAACGGTTATGGGCAAAAACACCAAAATGAATTCGTACGTGTTAAAAAGCATGAAATTCGCCCTTTCATCATTTCAAAATAAAAGTAAATATCGACATAAAATCCAATTCATTTTACCAAATGCACTGACACCACTCAACAAATATTTTAGGTTTGTTTCATTGAACAAGACGATCTAGAGGCTCAATTGGTTGCAGTTGTTGATGATTTGATAGAACTGGGAATGGGAGGTGGAAAATACCAATATTTATGGGCTTCTAAAAGACTTCTTTTCATGATAATTTCAATACAGCCAAAACTTCTTGTTTACCGGGCCCAGGCTGAATGCTCGGTTGTCGTTTTTATGGATGCCGTTCATCATGGCGCGGTCTTAAGGTCGACAAAAGAAGTACGGGGGACTCCTGCGAAGCTGCGCATTCGCTTGGGGTGAATCGTCATTGGTCCTTTTACGGAGTACATAGTTTAAATCCGTAACAAGGTCCATGCGTAGGGAAAACTCCTTCCCGAATCCGACAACTAACCTCGTAGGCACTAGAGGAGGAAAACAATGAATTTGAAAAAAACAGCGGTAAGATTTTTGACCGCAGGAGTGCTGTTTTCGGCACTTACGGTGAACACGGCGTTCGCCTCCAATCTTGCTCCCTATACCATTCGGGAAAACGGTGAAACGTTTTGGTCGATTTCCAAAAAGTTCAACGTTCCTCTGCAAACGGTTCTAGATGCGAATTCTCATTTGAACCCGTTCAACATTTACAAAGGAATCAAGACGAACATTCCAATGGTTCCTGGCTTTACTTCAGAACGCTATTCCATTCCGGCAGCCGGATCAACATTCAAAATTCAAAACAGTCCGACTTTACAGGCAAACGCATCTTTGCAAAATGCAAAGAAGCTCTCACTGACAGCAACAGCTTATACCGCATCCATTGAGGAAAATAAATGGGGCGCGATCGATTATTACGGTAATCCTTTAAAGCTGGGGACCGTTGCTGTAGATCCGAAGATGATCCCTATGGGATCCAAGCTTTATATTACAGGTTACGATTTTGACGGATTGCCTGAAGGCGGGTTTTATGCAGAAGCAACGGATATGGGCGGTTCGATTAAGGACAATCGGATCGATATTTTTGTGCCGGTTTCCCGTACAAAAGCATTAACCTTTGGCATGCAAGATGTGACCGTTTATATTTTGCCGGAATAATTGGATAACGTCATGAATGGGTATGGGAGCATGAACAGCTGAAAAAAGAACCAGACTGCACACCGTTGCGATCATAACGGAATGCGGTTCGGTTCTTTTTTCGCTGCAGGTCATCTGTGAGACAGCAGTTCGGAAATCGTAACGAATTTAAAGTCCTTGGCGAGCAGGGTGTTGATGATAACCGGGAGCGCTTCGATCGTGCCCGTAAGATCAGAGGTTACACCACCACCTGCATGCTGCAATATAATCGAGCCTGGCCTGATCTGATGAAACACGTTGGTGTATACGCTGTTTCCTGATATGCCTTTCCAATCGAGGGTGTCGACATTCCAGTTAATGATTTTAAAATGGTGATTTGCCGCCCACAGAAGCTGGCTTTCCTTGATTGAACCGTACGGAGGGCGTATATATTTTGCATGGACCTGTGTTATGTTCCATAAAATACTGTGGGTTTTTTGAATTTGTCGTTCAAATTCGGCCATCGTCAAATCGGGGAGAAATGGATGGTCATACGTATGGTTGCCGATTTCGTGTTGTTCTTCAGCGATTCGTTTCACGAGTCCGCGCTGTTTTTGCGCCTTCGTCCCGACGATAAAAAAAGTGGCCCTTACATTGTACTTTTTTAGGATATCCAGGATCTGCGGTGTGAATCGGATGTCCGGCGCATCGTCAAAGGTCAAAGCAATTTCCTTTCGGTTCGGGTTTCCATGAAATATAAATACATCCGGATATTTTAGCTTTAGCTTGCTCAGCACAGCTGATTCATTTTCATCATTAAAGCTGGCTTGTATGTCATCTTCTGGCTGCATCTCAGGAATGGCTGCTTGCGCAACAGATAAAGCTGGAAAGGGAACGGAAATGGCTGCAGTACATAGCATAACACCCAATAACAGCATTCGTTTCAACATGCCTATACCTCCTTACATTCTATGATTTCTCAAGGATGCCAATTCATTCATGGAAGAAATTGTGTCTTCATCTGCTTCGTCATCGAAGAGAATTCACCTTCAACTTGAATAATGAAAGGCACAGCTTTAAAATTGAACCATAGTGAACAGGAAGGAGTGATGCACATGTCACAAACTGAGACAAATCAAAATCTGGAGATCGCGACCTTTGCCGGAGGCTGTTTCTGGTGCATGGTCAAGCCGTTTGATGAACTGCCCGGTATCCATAAAGTCGTTTCTGGTTATACCGGCGGGGATAAGCCGAATCCAACATATGAAGAGGTGTGCTCGCATACGACCGGACATACAGAGGCGGTTCAAATCACATATGATCCGCTGGTTTTTCCATATGAGAAGCTGTTAGACATTTTTTGGAGGCAGATCGACCCTACAGATCCAGGCGGTCAGTTCCATGATAGAGGGGATTCTTACCGCACAGCGATTTTCTATCATACGGAGGAGCAGCGGCAGAAGGCGGAAGCTTCGAAGCAGGAGCTCGAGCAAAGCGGCAGATTCGATAAGCCGATCGTGACGTCCATCGAACCGGCGAAGCCGTTTTATCCAGCGGAAGAATATCATCAAGATTATTATCGCAAAAATGCACTGCGCTACCATCTGTATCGCAGAGGTTCGGGAAGGGACGCTTTCATCGAAAAGCATTGGACCGTGAATAAAGATCCAGAGGAATTGAAATCAAAGCTAACTGACATGCAGTACCATGTTACACAAAACAATGGAACCGAGCCCCCATTTCGCAATGAGTTTTGGGATCACCGCGAGGAAGGCATCTATGTAGACATCGTTTCCGGAGAGCCGCTCTTCAGCTCCTTGGATAAGTTTGACTCGAATTGCGGCTGGCCGAGCTTTACGAAGCCGATGTTGTCCAATCACATCGTCGATAAGCTGGATCAGAGTCACGGTATGATCCGGACCGAGGTGAGAAGCAGATACGGAGATTCCCATTTGGGACATGTGTTTGAAGACGGACCTCAGGATAGAGGCGGATTGCGTTATTGCATTAATTCCGCAGCGCTCCGGTTCATTCCAAAGGCGGAAATGGAAAAGGAAGGGTACGGCGAATATTTATCTATATTTGAATCGAAATAGATTGAAATAGATCACATGGAAGACCTGTGCAGCAGTTTGCACAGGTTTTTTTGCTCTTTAGAGTTATTGTTCATTCCAAACTTTGGAACAAATAGGGAGCATCCATGATGATTTGGGAAGCATTGGGAAGGATTTAGAGGATCGACAGGATAATGAACCCTGTGACTGTTTCATCGTATCTTACCCCAAGATACACGGGCTGAGCCCAGGTGAGCAACTAGAGGTTTCATGTTACACTAATTCATGTGTTCAGCAAATATAACAATACAAGGAGGTTTCAACTAAATGATTGGTGAAATCCAAATTCGGCAGCCTTCTGGAGCAGATGGTTCGCGGATTTGGAAGCTTGTTCGAGAAACCGGTGTACTGGATGTTAACTCGGCTTACTGCTACATGATGCTGGAAAAATACTTTTCAGATACTTGTGCAGTGGCACAATCGGGTGACGAACTTATCGGTTTCGTGTCCGCGTTTATTCCCCCCCGGCAGCCCGATACGCTGTTTATATGGCAGATCGCGGTTGATGCAAGGGCGAGGGGAGAAGGTATTGGCACCACATTGATCGAGCATCTATTGGAACGCCCGACCTCAAGTGAGGTTCGTTACCTAGAGGCGACGATCTCCCCATCAAATTCCCCTTCTATAGGCTTATTTCAACGATTCAGCAGGCAATGGAAAGCTTCTATCACGACTTCCGATGGCTTTCTCGAGGATGATTTTCCGAATGGAAATCACGAAGAAGAAACCTTATACCGAATTGGTCCCTTCCAATACCAAACCGATCGAAAGGAGATTTTGGCATGAGCATCCAAATTGCGGAGCAACCAAAAATCACGATGGACGTGTTTGAACAATGGGAATCGGAGGTGAGAAGCTATTGCCGCAGCTTTCCTACGGTGTTCAGCAGAGCAAAGAACGCGCGCATGTGGGATACGGCTGGAAACGAATATATCGATTTCTTCGCTGGAGCCGGGTCGTTAAATTACGGTCATAACAACGACAAAATCAAGCAAAAGCTTGTTGAATATATTTTGGAAGATGGAGTAACGCACAGCTTGGATATGGCTACCGTAGCCAAGGGCCGGCTGCTGGAAAGCTTCGTGCATCACATCCTGAAGCCGAGAAATATGAATTATAAAGTAATGTTTCCAGGACCTACTGGAACGAACTCTGTGGAGAGCGCATTAAAGCTTGCACGTAAGATAACCGGAAGAGAAACCGTGATCAGTTTTACGAATGGTTTCCACGGAATGACGCTAGGATCGCTAGCCGTCACGGGCAATAAGTTCAAGCGTCAAGGTGCGGGCGTACCGCTTCATCATACGGTGTCGATGCCTTTTTGCAAATATCACGGGGATGAGGCAGATACCATTGCCTACATAGAGAAGTATTTGGAAGACAGCGGAAGCGGGCTATCTCTTCCGGCAGCGATGATCATTGAGACGGTGCAGGGTGAAGGCGGCGTTAATGTAGCAAGCGATAGTTGGCTTCGAAAGCTGTCTGAGTTGTGCAAGCGCTTTGAAATCTTATTGATCGTGGATGATATTCAGGTCGGATGCGGAAGAACCGGTACGTTCTTCAGTTTTGAGAAGGCGGGTATTGAACCGGACATTATTTGTCTATCCAAATCGATAGGCGGGTATGGATTGCCGCTCGCGCTGACGCTCTTTAAGCCCGAACTGGATATATGGGAGCCGGGAGAGCATAACGGAACATTCCGAGGCAACAATTTAGGTTTCGTCGCAGCAACCGAAGCAATCAATTACTGGAAAGACTCCGAATTCGAGCAGTCGATTCAGCACAAGGGCCAATGGATTGAAGAGACGATGCAGCAAATCAAAGATGCTTATCCGCAGATTGAAATGGAAGTGCGAGGGCGCGGTATGATGCGCGGAATTGCCTTCACAGAAGCGGAGTGGGCAGAGAAGCTGTGCCGTACTTGCTTTGAAAATGGCTTAATTATGGAAACCGCAGGAACAGACAGCGAGGTGGCCAAAGTAATGCCGGCGCTCACTATTGAGGCGGAGCTTCTCCAAAATGGTCTGAATATTCTGAAAGATTGCGCCCGTCAGCTTTTCACGAAAGCTCAATGATGGAAGTGTATCTGTAGATCAATATTTCGCTATATTCATATAAGAGGTGATTGCCGTGATCGTAAGAAGCTTAGAAAATGTACTCGGTACAGAACGGGATGTACAGGCAGAAACGTGGAGCAGCAGAAGATTGCTGTTAAAAAATGACGGGATGGGCTTTTCGTTACATGATACCGTCCTTCATGAGGGCACCGTGACTCGTATGTGGTATAAGAACCATGTCGAAGCAGTTTACTGCATCGAAGGAGAAGCAGTTTTGGAGGATTTGACGAACAACAAGACCTATACAATCAAAGCTGGAGACATGTATGCGCTAAGCGGGAATGAACAGCACATTTTGACTGTCAAACAACGTTTCCGCTGTGTATGCGTGTTTAACCCACCTTGTACAGGTAGAGAAGTACATGATGAAGAAGGGGCCTACCCGATCCTAGATTGATTTGCGATCAGATAAATGAACAGCAGCACGAGTGTTATTCACTTTTTCAATACATTTGACTAGGAGGAGATGCAAAATGAGTATCACCAAAATGACGGATGTGTACCCAACTCGAACCGGAACAGAAGTGAAGATCATTCAGCGTCAAGACCCTGTCGTTTATGGAAAGGATAAGAAAGGTCCGCTTTCTGTTGAGCAGCTGGATTTCTTCGAAAAGAACGGATATTTGTTTCTAGAAAATTACTTTACTCCGCAAGAGGTGGAGGAGCTGCAGCAGGAGATGAATCGGATGCTGGAAGCCAATAGGGGCTCGTCTGCTTCCGAGGTGATTCTGGAACCAGACGGGGATGATGTTCGTTCGATCTTCGCCGTCCATCAAAGCAGCAGTGTATTCGAAGCGCTGTACAAAAAGCCGAAGCTGAATGAAGCGGCAAGGCAAATTCTCGGCAGCGAGGTATATATTCATCAATCGCGAATCAACTTTAAGCCGGGCTTTGCGGGAAAGGAATTTTACTGGCATTCCGATTTTGAAACGTGGCATGCGGAAGACGGCATGCCGAGAATGCGCGCTTTTAGCTGTTCCATTGCGCTGACGGACAATTACCCGTTCAACGGACCGCTCATGGTGATGCCAGGGTCGCATCAAAAGTTCGTATCGTGCATTGGCGAGACGCCGGATGACCACTATAAGCATTCACTCCGCAAGCAGGAATATGGTGTGCCTGATCATGACAGCTTGACGATGTTGGCTGAGCAATACGGGATTGAAACACCGGTAGGCAAAGCTGGATCTATATTGCTATTCGACTGCAACATCATGCACGGCTCAAACAGCAACATTAGTCCGTATCCGCGCAGCAACATCTTCATGGTGTTCAACAGTGTCGAGAATAAGCTGACCGATCCATTCGCCGCAGCTAAGCCGAGACCTGAATTTATTGCTCACCGCAGCTAATATAAAGACCATCTTCCTAAGAGGAACAAGGGGGATGGTCTTTTTTCTTCAATGGAATGCTATACGTTTGCATCAATTTCTTAAATCATCATGGCTGCAAAGGAGAACATGTGAATTTTTGGTGTATGAATGCATCTTCCAACCGGTTTGCGAGCGGCTTCAATGGTTTCGGACAAAGGTGCAATTCAGCTAGTTATTGCTGCATCACTGATTTAATCTAGTGATTTCTGCAATTGATAAGATCATTCCTCTGCGCTGATCGGAAAGTCGTGCAACTTTGCGTCTTTTCTATATAAGCTAGCATATCACTTTACGATTTTAATGTTTTGTGCATTCGTTTGCATTTTTTCATTTATATCGTAAAATTGAAGGGAGAATACTGTTCTAGAATACAAAATGAGGAGTCAACACGCATGAAAAAATGGTGGAAAGAAGCCGTTGCTTATCAAATTTATCCGCGGTCATTTATGGATAGCAACGGAGACGGTATTGGAGATCTGCAGGGGGTCGTTTCCAAACTGGATTATTTAAAGGAATTAGGCATTGATGTCATTTGGATCTGCCCGATGTATAAATCGCCGAATGATGATAATGGATATGATATTTCGGATTATCAAGATATTATGGACGAGTTTGGTACAATGCGTGATTTCGATCAGCTGCTTGATGAGACGCATCGCCGAGGAATGAAGCTCATTTTGGATTTGGTCATCAATCATACCTCGGATGAACATCCGTGGTTCATTGAATCCCGTTCAAGCAAGAACAGTCCGAAACGCGACTATTACATATGGTCCGACGGCAAGGATGGTCGCGAACCGAACAACTGGGAAAGTATATTCGGCGGTTCGGTCTGGGAATTCGACGATAAGACCGAACAATACTTTATGCACATTTTCTCAAGAAAGCAGCCTGATCTGAACTGGGAGAATCCGAAGGTTCGCCAAGATTTATACGCGATGGTCAACTGGTGGCTGGATAAAGGGATTGACGGTTTTCGTGTGGATGCGATTTCGCATATTAAGAAGGTGCCGGGCTTTCCGGACATGCCGAATCCGAACAACCTGCGCTACGTGCCTTCGTACGAAGGTCATATGAACCGTGAGGGGATTCATGAATTTCTGGATGAGCTGAAGAGGGAAACGTTCGCCAAGTACGACATTATGACCGTTGGGGAAGCAAACGGCGTCAGTGCAGAAGGTGCTGAACGCTGGGTGAGTGAGGAGAAAGGCGCCTTTGATATGATCTTCCAATTCGAGCATCTGGGATTGTGGAAGATGGAAGCAGAAGGCGGATTGGATTTGCAGGAGCTGAAACAGACGTTAACCCGTTGGCAGAAAGGACTGGAAGGCATGGGCTGGAACGCGTTATTCCTTGAGAACCATGACCAGCCGCGTTCTGTCTCGGTATGGGGGAACGACGGAGCGTATTGGGACGCTTCGGCAAAGGCGCTTGCAACGATGTATTTCTTAATGCAGGGGACGCCGTTCATTTACCAAGGCCAAGAAATCGGGATGACCAATGTAGCATTCGAATCCATTGAAGATTATAACGATGTAGCGATCAAAAACATGTACCGTAATGAAATCGAGAACGGCAAAACTCATGAAGAGATTATGCGCGTGATTTGGAAGTCGGGACGCGACAATTCAAGAACTCCGATGCAGTGGGATGCTTCAGCGAATGCCGGCTTCACGACAGGCAAGCCTTGGCTTAAGGTTAATCCCAACTATAAACAAATCAACGTCGAGGAAGCGAAGAATCATCCGGATTCGATTTATCATTATTATAAAAAGCTGATCGAGCTTCGCAAACAAAATGAAATCGCCGTTTATGGCACATACGACCTCATTGTACCGGAACACGAGCAGGTCTATGCATATACGCGTACGCTTGGCGATGAAAAATGGGTTATCGTTTGTAATTTATTTGCGAAAGAAGCTTCATTCAAGCTTCCTGATGAGATTGCCTATTCTAAAGCAGAGCTGCTGATTTCGAATCGACCTGTCACAACAGATGACAGTATTCGGGAGTTAAAGCTTGCTCCGTACGAATCAAGAGTTTATCGTTTGGTCTAATCCAAGACGCACCATTCACCCTTCACCTTCAAGCTGTGAAGGGTGATTTTTTTTATATTTGCGAATGAAATGAATGGCTTTCAAAAACACATATAGCATCGTATGATAAGATTAAGAAATGAGTGTAGTGATCGTAAAGGCGGATAGACAATGAACATGATGCTGTTGTATTCCTTCGTATTGACTGCGGCTGCAGGAGTGCTGTTCTTTGCAAACAGAAAAGGTGAAGTGAATCGTTGGGGAGCTTTATTTTTCGTTTGTGCTTCCTTAGGCGGGTTCGCAGAGGAATTCAAGTCGGCATTCCTTCTTGAACATCAGGGTGAGAGCGGCTGGGTTGCTGCAGCTATTTATGCCGTCCTTTATATTTCGAATCTGGTCGTGACGCCGTATTTCGCACTTTGGTTTGGTTTTTCATATGCAGGGAAGGTAGATCTGAGGAAGCGTTCATGGTGGAAATGGGTGACAATGCTTCCGATCGTCAGCATGGTGTGCTTTACGGACTATTCCCAAACCGAACCGTCTGTGCCCGCAGCAGCTTTATGTGTGGTCGCCATCTTCTATTATTTGGGGTCTGCATGGATGTTTTTGTATGCTGCCATCAGTGAAAGGCAGTCCCGTTTCTTTACCAATCGAATGTTCACCGCGCTGGCTGTCGCTCCGACCTTGCTGGCCGTTGTCCTATTCATCTATATGATTCCTTTGTTTCAGCCCGACTTCAGCTTTTTTCCTTATGTGGGTTGGTTTATCGCATATTCATTTGCTTTAGGCACAAGCTTCTCCGTGTACCAAGGCATGCTCGGCGTACGCATCCGGGTCGAAGCGAACCCGCTGGAAAGCTCTGTAAGAGCGGCTCACACGGGTGCCGCTTTTCTCAACCATTCTATAAAAAACGATATCGGCAAAATACGTCTTGCTGCGGAAAATTTGAAAAGATTAGGACCCCTAAACGAAAGTCAGCTGGAACAGCTGAAGCTGCTTCAGCGTTCCTCGAATCATCTTCTGGAAATGAGCCAGAGAATTCTTCAACAGCTGCGCGAGATGGAGTGGGAGGAGCAGTTTGTTCATGTGAAACCGCTGATGCAGCAGGTTTTATCGCAATCGAAGATGAATTCCAAGGCGGATGGGATTGAGATTCATCTTGAAATGGACGAGCAGCTAGCCGTCTTCGCTGATCCCGTCCATTTCGCCGAGGTGTTGACCAATCTGATCAGTAATGCGCTCGAAGCTATGAATCATCGCGGTACTCTTCGTATTCGAATGAAGAAAACACGAAGAAAGCTGCTGCTTCTCATCGAGGATACGGGTCCAGGCATGACGAGAAAAGAGCTGGATCGCATATTTGAGCCCTATTATTCTACGAAATCGAGCCAATCGAACTATGGATTAGGGTTGACCTACTGCTATCAGGTGCTGCGTAAAGCGGGCATTGGCTTTGAAATTGGCAGTGTTCCTCAGAAAGGAACAACGGTAACGCTGCTGTTTCCGAACAAAAAAGTAGTTTCCTTACAGGAGGGTCCGACATGAAGGATTTCATTAAAATACTGCTTGTTGAAGATGACCCTGATTGGATCCAGGCAATTCAAGGATATCTTCAGCAGGAGCCGGATTTTATGCTCGCGGGTGCGGCTTCGAATCGTGCTGAGGCACTTGCACTAGCAGATGCACTGGAGATCGATGTCGTGCTGATGGATATTCAGCTTGCAGAAGGGGAGCTGTCCGGGATCGAGGTAGCTGCTGAAATATTACAACGAAAGTCAGTGAAAGTGATCATGCTTACCTCTGTAAGCAGCGAGGACATGATCCGTAAAGCGTTTACGGCGGGGGCGGTGCAGTACGTATTGAAAAATGACTTCGATCAGCTTCCGCATTTGATCAGGCTAGTTCATCGACAGCCGCTGGCAATGGACGTATTGCTGAAGGAATTTTCCAGGTTGAAGAGAGAAGAACAGTTGAATCCGCTCACTCCGGCTGAACGGGAAGTATTCGAGATGATGGAGCAGGGACTGACGGTTCCCGAGATGGAGAAAAAGCTGGTGAAGTCCGAAAGCACACTGAAAAACCAAATCAACCGCATTTTGAAAAAGCTGAACGCAAGCTCACGCAAAGAGGCGGTCGATAAAGTGAACCGAAAGGGCCTATAAACTGTAGGCCCTTTATCTGTTGAAGTCTATAAAAGTTAGAACTGCTTTGAAAGTGAAGTACCGTATATACTGTTAGTATGAAGGCAACGAGAAGAAAGGAAGCCGGTTGAACATGGAGAAGAAAGGCATGCCGAAGCATCTGCTGCTGTATGACGGAGAATGCGGGTTATGCAGCCGAACCGTACAATTTGTGCTGAAGAAGGACCGCAAGGAGATGTTTTATTTCGCTCCTTTGCAATCACAGCTTGGCAGACAGATAGCCGAAAGGTGCGGTCTGGATGCAGAGCAGCTCAGCACCTTCATTTATATTCGAGAAGGCCTTGGTTTGACGAAGTCAGCGGCTGCGCTGCACGTGCTGAAATCGCTGGGGATGCCGTGGTCCGCGGGTTTTATGTTCATTATCTTGCCTAAGCGATTTCGGGATGCATGTTATGATGTTATCGCAAAACGCCGTCATCGCTGGTTTCCATGGAACGAGCAGTGCCTTATCATCGATCGGCATCACCGTCACCGATTTTTATCATGAGGAGGGGAGGGAATCTGCAATGGGAAAACGTACATCAAAACCAATATATGTGGAGATAGACATCGACTCCGATATGGATACGATATGGAACAGAACGCAACATCCCGAAGAGCATGTACGATGGGATCTGCGTTTCTCGGAGATACATTATTTACCCCGTGAGGAAGGAATGCTTCAGTCTTTTCTGTACAGGACACGAATCGGCTTCGGTTTGAACATCAGCGGGACAGGGGAGACGTCCGGCAGTCATATGAGGGATTCCGGGGAACGAACGTCCACTTTGAAGTTTGGGTCTGAACAGGCAATTTCGCTGATTCGGAAGGGAGGAGGATACTGGAGATACATTCCGATAGATAGGGGCATCCGATTTATGACCTTGTACGATTATGATACCCGGTTTGGATGGTTTGGAAGAATAATTGACCGGCTGCTGTTTCGACCTCTGATGGGTTGGGGGACGGCGTGGAGTTTTGATCGGCTGAAGCTTTGGATCGAAGAAGGCATCCCGCCGGAGAGGTCCTTCCGTCACACGGCGGTTTACGTCACCGCTGTCGCCTTTCTTGCTTTACTGTGGCTGGTGCAGGGCATCGTTCCTAAACTGTGGTTTCCGGAGGAAGGGGAAATTCAGCTGCTAAGACAAGCGCTGCCTTTGCTCCAAAATGCGGAGATGCTGCTTCCGCTCCTTGCTGTGCTGGAGATTGGGATAGCCGCGAGTCTACTCTTTGCTAGGAAGCACTCGGCCATTTACGCGGTTCATATCGTCCTGTTGCTATTACTCGGAGCAGGATCGGTGTGGAATGCTCCAAGGCTGATACTTAGTCCTCTGAATCCGATGCTTCTTCCACTTGCGATGATCGGCTTAACGATGATTGCATATTGGACGGGGAAAGATATCCCGTCTGCGGCACGTTGTAAAAGAAATAAATCATAAAACAAGGGGTTAATCGTATGGTATCGATTTATCAAATCGCGCTTGGAGATCAATTTGGCCGGCTCCATCCGAAAATTCAGGAGCGCTTCGGCATATCCAGCTCTGATCGGAAAGCATCCGTTGGGGTCGGAACGATGCATCGCATCTCGTATGCGAGATGGGCAGCCCTTCCGCTGTATGTTGGGACGAAGAGACACATGATGTTCCCAAACGGAGGCAGGAATATTCCTTTTTCAATCGAAAATTATCCTTATCGTGATCCGTTCGGTAGAGAGACGGTAACGTGGATTCGTACGTTCAAATTTCCGCGAACATTGCGCCGATTTGACGCAACCATGATTTATAGTCAGGAGAGAAGTCGGATTGTCGATTACTTGGGAACGCATCAGCATCTGGCTGTCGATCTGGAATTGTCGGCTGCGCCGAATGGAGGGATACGCATCCGTTCAGGGGAACAGCGCTTCTATGAGGGATGGCTGCAGTTTCGCTTTCCTTACCGATTGACGGGAATCGCTGAGGTGTGTGAATGGTACGATGATGAAGCGGAGAAATATCGCATTACCGTTCAGGTGAATCATCGAACGTTAGGAACGATATTTGCCTATGAAGGAGAATTCGAAGCCGTAACGATTGAAGTTCTGAATGGACATGTTCCTCCTGGAGCACTGCCCTTAAGATCGGAGAGAAGGGAATAAGGTTCCTAGCGTACGATACAAAAAAAGGAAGTGAACATCATTCAAATACTCATTATTTACTACTCTGCAATGAATTTGATCGGGCTGTGGCTGATGAAGAGCGATAAAGTGAGGGCGGTGCGAAAGCAGCGGCGTATTCCTGAAAAGCGCCTTTTCACAATTGCTGCATTAGGCGGAGCCGCAGGCTGCTGGCTTGGTATGCGCATGTTTCGCCACAAAACGAAGCACCGCTCCTTCATTATCGGTATTCCTCTGCTTGTACTCATCAACGTTCTATGTATATATGGCCTGTATACATGGGTGCTTTAACACGCGATCACAGAATGGGAGACAGCAAGCGCGCGGCAGATTCGGCTACCTTGCTCGTCCAGCTCCTGCGTTCGTACTCTTCATAGGAGACAATGCTGGAATCCTGCAAATCCGCAGCAAACATATCGCGGAGCTGATGTGCGATGTTCGTATCATAGATGAAAGCATTCGTCTCAAAGTTGAGCGCAAAGCTGCGGTTATCCAGATTGGTTGTTCCGACGGTTGCCGTTTCCTCATCGATCATGAGCATTTTCGAATGTAAAAAGCCTTTGTTATAAAAATATCCTTTCACGCCGTATTTCAACAAATCCCCTAAATAGGCCTTAGATGCCCAATGCACAAACCGATTATCTCCCTTGCGGGGAATCATGATGTGCACCTCGATTCCGGACATTGCGGCGATTTTCAAGGCATTGAGCACACTCTCATCCGGGATCAAGTATGGCGTCTGAATGTAAATGCAGCGTTTGGCAGAATAAATCAGCTTTAGAAAACCGGATTTGATTTGCTGCTGCTCGGAATTTGGACCGCTAGACACGATTTGCACCGGGGTGTTTCCCGTACCAAGCGATCGTGGGAAGTACATTTCGTCTGTATTGATCCATCTTCGTGCACCAACGGACCAGTCCAAAGCAAACTGCATCTGCAGAGACAGCACGGCGCTGCCTTCGATCATTAGATGTGTATCACGCCAATAGCCGAAGAACGGATCCTTTCCCAAATACTCGTCCCCTACATTAAACCCTCCAAGAAATCCGATATGTCCATCAATGACAACGATCTTCCGATGATTTCGGTAATTCAATCGAATGTTTACATAAGGAATGCGTGAGGGGAAGAAGGAGAACACTTCTCCACCGGCCTTTTTAAGCTCCCGGAAAAAATGCCGCGGCAATCCCGCAGAGCCGATAGCGTCATACAGCAGTCTGACCTGCACACCTTCCATTGCCTTTTCGACGAGTGCATCTCGAATTTTTCGCCCGATTTCGTCATTGCGATAAATATAATATTGAAGGTGGATGTGGTGCTGCGCACGATGAATTTTCTCCAGCAAAGCTTGATACTTCGCTTCTCCCTCCTTGAGCAAAGTGAGCCGATTGTCCGATGAAAGAAGAGAAGAACTGTAGTGAAGGTTTAGAGAAATTAAGCTCGATTGTTTTTGAAGAATTGGATTATTGTATTGGAAGCATTCGGAACGGATTTGTTCCTCCTGCTCGCTGACCAGCTTGCGGATCGTCTGCAGTGTAGTTCGTTTCACCTTGTATACTTTTTGACGCGCGAGGTTTTGACCTAAAAAGATATATAGAAATAATCCGAGTACAGGGATTAAGATCAAAACCATGAGCCAAGCCCACGTAACAGCAGGACTCCGACGCTCCAAGAAAATAATCGCTAATCCGACGAAAAAGTTAATGACCGGCAGCCAGGTCAGAAGGGTTTGCCAGAAATTCATTTGATCCCACACAGGGTTTCCTCCGTTCTGCAGCAAAAGCATAGGATCGCTAATAAAATGGGGTATCAAAGACATCGTTATTTTACCACAATTGCAGTTTTGATAGAAAACATGCTTTTGGATGAAAGTGAAGGAACAATGTCCAGCAAGAAGATGCTGGTTTTTAGTAGAGTTGGGCAGCCTGCAGGTGATATAATAGGTTTCGTGTTTGAATGGGCGGCGTAAGCCGCCGGATGCAAGTGCAAAAAGGAGCCTGCAGATGGATATTTCAGTACAGAATTTATCTTTCTTCGTCATTCAAGGGGAAGAGGAGAGCGAATCAACGAAACGATATAAACATTACCAAACTTTAAACGAAGAGCAGTATGAAAGCAGCGAGATTAAACGATTCTTGGACGGAGAATTTGTACGTATTGTGAAACGGAAGGTAGAGAAAAATCCGAATTCCGAGAATGCGCCGACGAAGGTAGGGCGGTTTATTGTAGAGCCAGGGCATCCGCTGGACAGCAATCCGAATTTCAACCTGTTTGACAGGCTGCTTACCGCTGAAGACAAGGATATGTTCTTAGGCGGTGCGGATGAGATGGTACGGACCTATATGGATACGAGCGCTGTACGGGGCGGTGCATTCATTGTATCTAGGGCGAAAATCAATCCTTATTTTGACGAGCCTTTTTTGTTCATCATGAAATGCGACTTTGAACAAAAGATTGCCCGTATCTCTGATGAAAAGAGCCTTATTTCGGAAGTAGAGATGGCGATCAGTGCCCGAAATATTAAATCGATTCAGTATCCGTATATGCCGGAGGAAGGGATGCGGGAGGAAGCGGAGCTAAAAATTCATCAAGCCTCGCATGCAAGATATTTCGAGGATTTCTTACGATTTGTCAGCTATGAAAAATCGGTACCCGAAATATTGAATGAGCAGATGGTTCAGATGGTAAGCTCCTATATAGAGGAAAAATGGCAGGGCGAAGACCATGCAGAACGGAAACAGGAAGAGGAAAGCTTCGAAATTTGGGCTGCCAGTGAGAAGAGGGAGCTTCAGCAAAAATGGGATCATCAGCAGGTGATGGAAGCCCGGTCATTTCTCGTTGAGCAAAAAGAGGATTTAGAGCTGAAGTTTAAGCTGGACGGTATTGCTGTGAAAGGTCTTCTTGCGCAATATGGTGATCAGATTCACATCGCCCGTATGAATGGGAGATACATCGTGTTGATCGAGGGAGATTCCTTTCAATTTGATAAAGGCGTATCGCCCATTGAATTGCTGAATCCGCAAGAGTTGGATGAAGTGATTGAGCATTTGAAGGCAAAGCCGTCGTCTTACGAGTCAAGAGATTGGACTGCGGATGAAGAGAGGGCCAATCAAGCCTCCGATCAGGATAAGCCTCCTTGGGAATCATAGGCGTTCCAGCACAGTAATCCGGACGGGTCAAGCGTACAAGCAATGTGCTCGTATTCATCATAAATTGGCAATACATACCTGGAAAGCTTCACTTGGTTGTTATCTAAGGGTCATGCGGCCATAGATCTCCGCACATAGATAATGGCTTGGGGAAAAGCTTCTTCGGGAGATCAAGAGGTGATGAATGTGGTACAAACGCCATCCGGATTAACGGAGAGTGAAGCGAAGCGTTGGATCGGTCATCCTGTTTGTTTGGTATCGAAAACCGGCAGCTATTATGTGGGTACGATTCATAAGGTGGAGAATGGCAAAATCTATTTTACCGGACAAAAAGGCAAGCAAAGATTGGATCCGCAGCAGCAAGTCAAAGTGCAAGGTTTACTTGGAGGATTACTTGGCAGCATGTTGGGTGGCGGCGGGCAAAATAACAGCGGAGGCCCGCTTGGAGGAGGAGCATTCAATCCTTTTAGCTTTATTCCTGGGGGGATGGGACTCGGTCCAGATGCAAATTTGACCAGACCGAATGGAGGGCTGGCCCAAGGCGGCCGGTTTCAATTGGGTCTGGGCGCAATGCAGTTTCTGCTGCCGATGCTGAGCCGATTTTTAATATAATACAAGCGACATGTCGTGGAAATGGAGCAGCGATAGATGCAGGTTAATTATTGTTTAACATGTGGTACTCCTTTGGAAACAAGACTTATCGGAGATTCGGATCGCAGGGCTTGTCCGAAGTGTGACTTTGTGTATTGGGGAAACTACAGTATTGGCGTTGGCGCACTTCTGTTCAAGGAGAAGCGGGTGCTATTGGTGCGCAGAGCGCAAAACCCAGGGAAAGGCTACTGGACGAATCCCGGAGGATTTATCGAGCAGTTCGAAACGATTGAGGAAACCGTAGAACGGGAAGTTTGGGAAGAGACGGGCATTAAGGCAAAGATACGCAGCATTGTCGCACTTCGTGATCAGCCCCGCGATCCGCATAATTTGTATGTGGCGTTCTCTATGGACTATGTGGAAGGGGAACCTAAGGCAGATGGTGTGGAAGTGGATGGAGCAGGATTTTTCAGTTACGAGGAAACGCTTCAAATGAACGTCGCTCCATTTACTCGGTGGCTCTTAGAAATTGCTTTTCACGGAAAAGACCCCGGTCTATGGCCGGATACACATGCGGCAGAACCGATGCCTGCCAAAGGGCTGTTTAAAATCAGCACTGAACAAAAAGAGTGATGCCAATCTATCATTCTGCGATTTCATAGGAGTGAAGTGCTATTTTATAAAAATGAAATAGAATAGGACTACTCGGTGATTTTCTTATGGACCATAACTTGCCACAATGGAATAAACACTCGCCATGATGTGGTGAAGATGGAATTATGGATTGGGGGGAGTGACATAGACGACCGACAGCTGCAGCAATTAATCGTTGAAATTGAAGTCGTAAGAGAGCAATTGATACAGCTATCACTCCAGTCCGGGACCATTAAAGATGCGAAAATCATTAAAAAAAGCGAAGAATTAGATGTGCTCATTGTGAAGTATCATAAGCTGCAGAGAGCTTCAAAGAAATCGTAGTACACGGGTAGTTGTCTTTTCCTTTTACAATGACCGATGGACAATTCATATGGTATAATAATGTCCAATATATCATGCTAGTTCATCACGATATTGGGGGCAGGTAATTGATGGAAAAACACATTACCACAGGAATTGAAGGATTGGACAGTATTCTTTCGGGAGGGTTTCCTGAAGGGGCTGCTGTCGTTGTTGAAGGCGCTCCCGGAACGGGGAAAACAACGATGGGTCTGCAGTTTTTATATGATGGCGCTGTGAATCACGAGCAAGGCGGCATCTATATTACGTTTGAAGAGCTCCCCAATCAAATATATGCCGATGCGCAATCTTTTGGCTGGGATCTGCGAACGCTTGAGAGAAGCAATCAGCTGCGGATCGTTTGTATTTCGCCTGAGCTTTTGATGAAAGAGATTGTCGTACAAGACGGATTTTTTGAGCAGATGGTAGATGAAATCGGGTGCCGTCGGCTTGTCATTGACAGCATTAGTCTATTAAGATATGGCGCAGAGAATGACGAAATGTTAAGAAAAACCATTTATGGGTTTCGCAATATTTTGCGCAAGCTGAACATTACTTCCATGTTCATACGGGAACAAACATATGATACGCCTCATTTGGTGCCTTTCGAGAATTATGTCGTGGACGGAGTTATCCGCTTGGAATTGAAGCCCCTAATGAACAAGTACCGGAAACGTACATTGGAAGTATTGAAAATGAGAGGTACAAGAATCACGGAAGGTGAGCATAATATCAAGTTTATGAGCAACGGCATTCATTTGGCGCCGCTGTTTTCTATGGTTGAAGATAAGATTCTTTCTGAAAATACGGACAATATTTCGACAGGTATTCCAAGCTTGGACGGTCTTTTATCTGGAGGACTTCCGCAAGGATCTGTCTTTATTTTGGATACAAACAGCAAAGCAAACTATCAATATTTACTGAATTCAATTTATTTTGAGCAGTTGCGGAGAGGAAATCGGGTACTTTCGCTGATTCCCGGTTCTTCATCGGTTAACTTGATTCGTCAGAATGCAGAATTGTACGATATTTCACTGGATGAGATGGTAAAGCAGGATAGGGTCTTTTTCATCGATCCCTTTGATCGTGTTGAACAGCATCAATATGGTGACGCCGTATTCAAGATGAACGGTATGAGTGAAATAGAATATGAACAGGTCATCACAAATACATTGGCCCCGAAAATATTGGAAGATTCGAAGAAAGGTCAGCATTGGTTTGTATACTACGATTTGAATACGATTTTTTCCACGAGAGGTATCGATTTTGTGAAGCGCTTCTTTGCTGAAGAGGCCGCCAGAGCAAGGTCTACCGGGACGACTATACTTGCTCTGTGCAACTTTTCTGAAATATTGCCGGAGGTATCCTCATTTTTAGAGCGGGTGGGCAATGGCGTAATTCGTACTTGGGTGGATGGAAACTATCAATATTTACAGATTACGAAGTCGCCGACGGGTCAAATGTCTGCTCCTCATATGATCGAAAGCATATCTGAAAAACCGTTCATTCGGTTAGTGTGAGGAGGAAAGTAGATGAGCCAAGCGAGATTGCTTTCATTGCAAGCGGAATGTTCATTATATTTTGAAGAAAACCCTTATTCGATAGAAAATGAGCAGGGCTTGGCTTTGCGCCTGGGACGTAGACGGGAAGATTTGATGCCGGTGTTGGAAAGACTGACCTCCCTATCTATTTTGCAAAGAGTGGGTGAAGGTGAACATGCCTACTACAAATACAATCAGCCTGATGTAATAGAAAAAGTGGTTGTATGGGAGAGTCAATGAAACAGATTCGGCAGCTGCAGCATGCTTACGGCGCTGCATATGGATTCTCGTCTGTAGTTGCCGGACCCCAAGGCCAATTGTTGACAGAGCCCGTATACATGTGCGACTTAGGCAAATGGATTTATGAACGTATGGTTATGCCCAGCAGGCAGTTTAGAATGCTGCAGTACGGAAGATCTGGTGAAGGCGAAGCGCTCGTTCTAGACTTTGAAGATACGGGCCTCAGCTTTGTGATCGTTCCATTCGAGGCCGCCGACGGGAGAAGCTGCTTCTTGTGGTCGGGCCCTTTGCTGGAATCCGATGATAAAGATGCTGTCGAATCGTCCATTCGGAATCGGTATCCTGAAGCGGAGCCATTTTTGGAACATATACAAACACTCTCTTCGTCTTGGCCGAATAAAAAGACCGTCAAAGAAAAATCTGTAGAGTTAGCTGACCTGATATCCGTCTATTCCATCCATGAATTTCTGGTTGCAAAGAACACAGGATTTTCTGATCAATTCGGTCACTTGCTGTCACGGTTAAGTGAATTCAACGGTGATTTCGCTGCCCTGCTGAAGGACTGCTTGGCCTATTCATCCCAGATTGATTTTCTGGGCTATGCGGTAAAAGGAGAAGGGAATCAGTATCAAATTACCGATTATGAAGGCGAAGGCGGCGGTATTCTTATCGGGTCGTCCTTCTCGATTGGGGAAGGCTACCTTGGACAGGTCGCCATTACGGGTCAGGATCGTCATTGGAAATGTCATGCCGCAGATCCACGCACGAAATTTTTTGCGTCCAAGGGAATCGTACCGACCGAACTGTACTGTTTCCCGATCAGAAGCCATGATGAAATCGTTCGGGTGCTGTTTTTTGGAAGCGTTCAACAGGTGACTTCAACACAGCCGCTAATGAATCTAGGTAGGCTGATGTCGCAATGTATCGGTCAATGGATTTCGAGACGTGATCTTATGAATTCATTGGAAATTGAGCGGAGCCGACTGACGACGTTAATGGAAGTATCACGAGTGATTACTTCTGTGAGGGATGTACGCAGAATATTGTTCTTGCTGGTTGATATGGCTCTTAATTTAATTCAGGATTCGAAGGCCTCGCTTGCGATGATCCGAAAGCACAACGAAATGCGGACGGCGGAGCTGGTCACAAGGGGACTGACTAGGGAACAGGCCGATAGGCACGGGAAGAGGCTGGCACATCATTATTGGAGAGGCGAGTCAGCTGTGTCGACCGTTGAGTCCGATGCCGCAGAAGGTACCGTTTTTTTGGAAAGCGTACTCACGTGTCATCATGAAATCGTTGGAGTACTCTGTGTTGAGCTGGCTAACTACGATTCGCAGCATCACGAATTTCAGCTGCTGCTGGATACGTTGGCTTTCATGGGTAGTACTGCGTTGGAACAAACTATTGGACAATCGAATCATGTGACGGGAAAGATCGAATTGCTGTTTGAGTCGTTGAGGCAGTGGGATCCAGACAAGTACAATTATGCGGAAGCTTGCCAAAGCACGGCAGCACAATTCGGACGTTTCGTTCATTGGAATCCAGAACAAGTGGAGCTCGTGATCCAAGCTTGCAAGCTGATGTATTATGAAATCGATATATTGAAGAAAGCCGATCTTCCCGACAAATTAGTAAAGCTGGTCGAGCACTTTCAGGCATTGTCTTACGAGACGCCGCCAACTGTGAATGACGATCATCTAGCGCAGGCATTATATCTCATGGACATGCATCTACGTCAAAAGAATGTACCTGCTGAAATCAGCTGGATAGATCGGCAGCTCTTACTGGGATTTCAGAGCTATTTGAACTTTCAGCAAAAACAAGTTGCACATATTGAAGTCGTATCTGAGAACTTCCCTTATTCAACGAATGAGATATCGGAAACAACAGATCCGGTACCTGAATATACCATGCTGTCTCCAAGAGAAAAGGAAGTGCTCCAGTGGATCGCGAAGGGGAAGAACAACAAGGACATCGCAGAAGCTTTATTCATCAGCGAGAATACGGTGAAAAATCATATTACAAGCATTTTTAATAAAATGGGCGTGACTGACCGAATCCAGCTCATGACGATCGTATTATCAAAAAGATAACCTTTCTCCTATCATGGAGAAAGGTTTTTTTGACGTTTATCCATTACAACAGGCTGAGAGACTTCGGGCAGATGTCTCTTCTTTGGATGATGACTAGGAGTATGCTCCTATTTCATGATGGATGTAGCAAATTAGGAGACATAGGCGATGTGGACATGCCATCAAATTGCCACAATAAAGAGAGGAATTCTTCATCTGATTCGACTCTTGTGAGGAAGAAGAATGGTTAGGACTATACGGAAGGCAGGTTGAACAGCGATGAATTACAGCAGACGTGAGGAGTCGTTTCGATATACTTTTCATCAGCCATTGCCGGGTACATTTCATATGACTCGGATTGACGGAGAGGTGATGATCAGCAGTGAGGGAAAACTGCAGATTTTAGACATGAGCTTGAATGGAATGAAGATGGCGTCGTCGTTAAACATTCCGGCAGGCAGGCACGAGGTCCATCTTGCTGTCAGCTGCCAAATTGCGTCTGAGCTATTGGAATTGGAAGGGACAATACTATGGCAGGAGAGTTATGCAGGAGAATATTTATACGGTGTGCAGTTTCAACAAGATGAGAAAGTCCGGGAACAGCTGCTGCAAGAATTAAAGCGCTATGCAAGAGATCTAGCAGGCATGGATTAAAAAAAGAATGGGCAATCCATAAAGTGGAAACGATATATCAAGCAAGAGGTTTGCCATTTTCCGCAATCGGAACAAAAAACTGCTGTTATGAAAGTAGTGGTTAACGATGAAAGGTTCAAACTTGGAACAGCTTCGTATGAAAACGAACTGTACGAATTCCTATACCCCCCATCGTTCTAACAATCTGATCATCTCGAGCAGCTCCAATCTGACATTCCCTGAGATCAAAAGGCTCGTAAGTCAGAACGTGACGATTTTGAATGAGGAGCGAAAGCCTTACTGCAACGTACAGCTTATCGACCAGTCGGTTCGTGAGCTTCAAGACGCGTTTAGGATCGCTAAAGCGTTCCGTCGTTTGCCCTTGAAATCACTAAGAGACCAAATCATTCCGATCATTATTCAGATTTGCCATATTCATGAGATTGGGCATATTTATGCAACGATGGCTAAACGTGATGCGTATACATATACACACTGTGTCGGAGTAACGATGATCACTCGAATCATTGGGATTTGTCAGGGATTGAGTGAAGAAGAGCTAAAGGAACTGACCATATGCGCCTTTCTCCACGACATCGGAAAAATTAAAGTTCCTTTAGAAGTGCTGCATAAGTCTGGAAAACTGTCGAGTATGGAATTTGAGGAGATGAAGAAGCATTCGAAGTACGGCTATGATCTGCTCAGGCGGATTCCAGGGATCTCGGAACGAACTGCGCTTGTTGCATTGCAGCATCATGAACGGGAAGACGGCAGCGGATACCCCTCCGGAATAAAAGGGGATCGGATAGAAACGTTCAGTAAAATTGTGGCCATTGCCGATGTGTTCCATGCGATGATTTCCAAACGCAGTTACAAGGCTTCCATTCCGCTATTTGAGGTGCTTCGAGTCATGTCGGAAGACGCCCATGATAAATTTGACTCAACGTTGAGCGTTCATTTTTTTCAAATCGTGATGGAATGGTTGATTGGCAATCGCGTATTGTTAACAAATGGTACGGTAGGGGAAATCATGGATATCCACTCCTACGATCCCATTCATCCCGTTATCGAAGTGAACGGAAAGCCAATAGATTTAAGCAGAAAGACGGAACTGGATATCGAAGCGATTCTTTGATTATCGTGCGGAAGCAGGTGGAAGTTATGGGTGTTAGTCTGAAAAATGAGATGATCGTAACGTCTTTGCTGAATTCCATGTTAGAACCTGCGATGGTCGTTGATCAGGATGGACATAAAGCAGCGGTCAATCGGGCATGGATCGAAGCATTTCAGAGAAATGAGTTCCCATGGAAAGCCAGTGGGGATAAAGGCGGTGCTTTCGATGACCAATTGAACGCTGTTCTGCTCGGGAAGCAATGTGTTTATGAGGAAGAATGGGTTTGGACCATTCAAGAAGAGAGGTACCGGATTCGGATGAGCCCAATACATCATCATGAAGGGTTCATCATGGGGGCACTCATACAATGCACGAATATTTCGCAGCAGAAAGAGATGGAACAGGCCTATCAGATCGCGGAGGAACGCTTAAGCAAGATTACAGAAAATTCGTTCGAAATCATCAAAATTACAGATTTTCATGGAAATGTGGCATATTCTTCACCATCTCATCAGAAAATTCTAGGGTACGAACATGAGGAAACGTCGATTTTCGAAGCCATTCATCCAGAAGACAAGCAGCACATCGAGGAAGTGTACCGGAAAGTTCGTGAAACCGGGGAGTCCTGTATGATTGAAGTCCGGAAAAAACACAGAAATGGACGTTGGGTGTGGCTGGCAGCTTCGTTTAATCCCATTGTTCATTCGAACGATACTTCTACTCACATCCTTGTCATCTCCAGGGATATCAGCGAGAGGAAAAAAATTGAGCAAGAGCTTCAGTATATGGCTTACCATGATGCATTGACGGGTCTTTATAATCGTAGAAGATTTACGGAGCTAATGGAAAGTTCATGTGCGGAAGCTGCTGCGAATCAAGCGAAAGTAGCTTTAATCATGATGGATCTTGACAAGTTTAAATCGATTAATGACACGTACGGACACGCAGCAGGGGATGAATTGTTAAAACAATTTGCGAAGCGGCTGCTGGAGTGCAGAAGAGATGGGGATGTTGTTGGAAGAATCAGCGGTGACGAATTCGCAGTATTGTTAAAGGTACAAAGCCAGGAAGAAGTGAAGACGTTCATACAGGCGTTTTACGAGGTATTAGAGGATACTGAGATTGTACTTAACGAGCATACTTTAAAGGTGAAATCCAGCGCGGGCTATGCGATGTATCCGGATCATGGGAATAACTTAAGCAAGCTGTTTAAACATGCGGATATGGAACTTTATAAGGAAAAACGCAGGAGGCATGCGAAGCATTGGATCGCTAAAGGAAGTAGATTAAGAGAGAGCTCGCGAAGATGGAGAGACCTCATGTGTAAATGAACGGTGAATCTTAGCAGAGATACGGCCCGTCTTTTGTTGAAGGCGGGCCGTATCGTTTTGCTTATTCATCATGCCTGTGCTGCGGATTCCTGCTGCAGAGGAGTATAATATAATTGGAACGAAATATCTTGATTATAGTTGCCGAATCCTGTTCCGAACAAGGTGACTCCTCCGACGTGCTTGGCATCTTCGAGTACGGCGATGCGGAACGTCCACTGCTTTTGCCGTATATCGACATCATCCAATGTGACATTTGATATTTTGTTTCCGTCCATATACGTACCATCGCGCGTGATTCGAAGCTGCTTCAGCAGACCGTACTGGTTAATTTCGATGGGCCACCAAGAAGGTGTATACTTGCCTCGGCTGTCTCCGAAATCTCCTGGACTCGTCCATGTACCCAACTGGACTTGGTTTAAGAAGAAGGAGATATCTGATGGCCAGTTGTTATTCGTAGAGGGGGCTTCTGATGAAATTTCCATTGAGATGATAAGCTCTTCCGGCTTTTGACTTGTAAGCAGGAAGTTCGGCACTTTATATTCAATATAGCCTTTGGTAAACCATAAGATTTTGGCATCCACGCGATCTGGATCCCAGAAATACCTTGTCTCGTCTAACTCGCCGATAATGTGCTCGCGCGTAGCTAGACCACAGGTCGGTTCAATTCGGAAATCCGTGTAATGTCCAACAGATAGCTCTATTCGATGATATTCACGGACGATCTCATTTTTTTGCGGAAATTCGATGTCAATTTGATCGACGTCGAGAATACATATTTTTTGGACGCCGCCTTTACCCGGCATCATTTCCGTACGTATAATTTTCGCTTTTTCCAGCTTCTTCACATGCATGGTCATAATAGCGCTGCTTAGTCCGACGGCATCTGCTAACTCTTTAATGTTCATGGGGGATTTCGCCAGTAGTTGAATGAGTTGAAGACGGACGTCACTTGCTAGTGCCTCATACACGGGAAGAGATTTTTCAGAAATATCAAGTTTCATAATGTCCTCCGGTTAATTACGGTCCAAAGATCCTTAGTTAATATAGATATAAATAATATACATCTTTATTGAGTCATACTCAATAGATCTCGTGAATAAGAAGACCTTCACGGCTACTTGAGTAAACCACATCATCATTGCACGAGGAGCACCGAACAAAGGATCAAGTCCGAATTTGTGTGTAAATTCTCCCTCGGTTAGCTAGGAGTCTTTACCCAATTCGGGTAACTTTCGTTTTTTGGTTTGATTTGTGTTCTTGTTGCCATGTAAGATACTCGGTCATGTCTA